>JBDLJP010000127.1:0-6431 GCA_039714295.1 Candidatus Fermentibacterota bacterium | reverse complement strand
GTTCCAGCGATTATCGGGAAACCAGACAAGGATGACGGATGTTCCGCCGGACTCTCCTTCGGACTTAACATACCTGCTGTCACGAGGCAGACCGAATCTTGAACGAAGTCGCTGGGGAATGGATTGTCCTGCAGGAAGATGAAAGAGTTCCTGCCCATTATGCAGTAATCTGAATGAAATCTCTTTTCTCGCCAGTGCAGAGCCGGTAATGTACTTCTCCGCCCAGGAGAGTTCTGTAGCCTGTGTCCGAAGGAAGCGCCTTCGTGCGGGCTGGTTGTAAAAGAGTCCCGCCGCAGTAACCGTGGTGCCCCTTGTTCTTGCAGCTGGAGAAACATCCCTTAGAACTCCGCCGTCCATTTGCATTCTCCATCCGGAAGCTCCGTCTGAAGTAAGAATAGTAAAATGGCTCACTGCAGCGATGCTTGGAAGAGCCTCACCCCTGAACCCGAGTGTACATAGTGAGGAAAGGTCACTGCTGGAAGAGAGTTTGCTTGTTGCATGCCTCTGCACGCAGAGCAGGAGATCATGCCTGTTCATGCCCTGACCGTTGTCGCGCACAGCTATAGACTTCCTCCCTCCCTCCTCAAGCTCGACGGTTATCTCGGTTGCTCCCGCATCAAGTGCGTTCTCTATGAGCTCTTTCACAACAGATGCGGGTCTCTCAACCACCTCACCTGCTGAGATAAGATTGATAACAGCATCGGGAAGAACACGAATCTGAGCCATGCATCCCTTTCAGATAATGGTGCCGGGAGAGGGACTTGAACCCTCACGCCCATAAAGAGCAACGGATTTTAAGTCCGTTGTGTCTGCCAATTCCACCATCCCGGCATTTGTTAACGCAGAATATATCAAAGAGCGCTGACCGCACAAAGGGATCGAGTAGAAATCAAACTGATTTGAGTGTTTATATATTATATCTGAATATTAATACATTGCAATTCTCTACAGGTTCCCATGTGTCGTAACTTCTCTCGTATGCTCGCGCAATAACCCTGTCAGCTGATTCGTGCAGAATTATGCATGAGTGCGAGTCACCTGCCCTTAATGCCGCCGCCTCCGCTCCATCGAGAAAACCGTCCGGGTCGATTTCAGCACCTTTTATCGGAGTTACTTCTCCGGAACTCCTTTCTCTCAGAAACAGGATATCCCCGCTCCTCCATGCATCAGATCGCTGCAGTGCCCATTCAACGCCCTCGGGGCATACTCTGGGGTATTTCCAGCCACAGGGAATGTGGCCTGGAAGAGATATGAAATCCTCAATGGATACATCAGCTCTTTCCGGAATCTCTGCGGAATCTATACTTTCTCTGTTCATCAGGATAAAGCGGTTCACAACTCTAAAGCCCTGTGATAATGAGATATGTATACTCTCATCGTTCCTGAAGTAGGTTGAGAATTCCATACAGCCGGCTCTGCCGCTTTCTATGATATCCTTCCCGGTATTAAATGCCGCATCCGCAAGCTGCCTGCCGTACCCTCTGTTGCGGTATTCCGGATGTACGCGAAGACCCTCCATCCAGAGCACCCCCCGGGGCATCTGAGATAATCTGAAAGTCCCAACGACCACTCCTTCAAGTTCCCCTGCATAAAGACTATGATCTCTGATCCATCTCCCCGCTTTTTTCTCGAGGTAATCATCTCCATCCCATGTTCTGCGGGAGATAGCTGCTATATCCTCCATATCATCCCTGACTGCAATTCTTATGCTTAATTCCGGCATATTCCTCCCCGAGTAAGGCAGTATTCCTGTTATTCAGTATATTACAGAACTGCAGAGCCTGAATCATCCAGGCTTCTTTATTGAATAATCATATATAGATGGAACGGAAGTATAGAATTGTCAAGGAAGTACTCACTCGATCATCTCCGGAATATCGGAATACTGGCACATATAGATGCAGGCAAGACAACCGTATCTGAACGGATACTCTTCTACACGGGGAAACTGCACAGAATGGGTGAAGTCCACGACGGACAAGCCGTAATGGACTGGATGGCTCAGGAGCAGGAGCGGGGAATAACCATCACTAGCGCAGCTACAGCTACCGTCTGGCGCGACCACATGATAAACCTGATAGACACCCCAGGACACGTCGATTTTACTGTGGAAGTGGAACGCAGCCTCAGAGTACTCGACGGCGTGATTGCTCTATTCTGCGCAGTCGGCGGTGTTGAGCCCCAATCCGAAACAGTCTGGAGACAGACGGAGAAATACTCGGTGCCAAGGATCGCCCTGGTGAACAAGATGGACAGACTCGGAGCGGATTTCTACGGCGTCGTGGAATCTATACAGAAACAGCTTGGAGCAAATGCGGTGCCGGTAATAATTCCAATAGGCGCAGAGGACAGCTTCCGTGGTATTGTGGATCTGGTAGATAACTGCGCGGTTTATTACGACAAAGCCGACCGCGGAATGTCATGGCATGAGGAACCCATTCCCGATGATATGATAGAAAGAACGGAGAAGTGCAGAAAGAATCTCATCGAGAAGGTGAGCGAAGTTGATGAGGAACTATTTGAGAAATTCTGCAACGGAGAAGAGATTAATTCAAAAGAACTGAGTCTTGCAATAAGGAAAGCCACCCATTCCCGCACTATCTGTCCTGTTCTCTGCAGCAGCGCTTATCGGAACATGGGCGTCCAGAGGCTTCTGGATGCCGTTATATCATACCTGCCGAGCCCCCTTGACCTACCGCCCATAAGCGGTCAGTGCCTTAAAGGCAATCCTATCGAGCGTATTCCCAGGGACGATGGAAGACTTGCAGCCCTGGCATTCAAAGTCGTCACCGACCGGCATGTAGGAAAACTGGTATACGTGAGGGTCTATTCCGGTACACTTCAATCCGGGTCATATGTCTACAATTCATCAGAGAAAAAGATGCAGAGGGCTGGAAGAATACTCAGAATGCATGCTGACAAAAGGGAAGCTGTCGATGCCCTCTACACCGGTGAGATTGGTGCCGTAACGGGTCTGCCGAACACTTCCACAGGTGATACGCTCTGCTGCGAGGAGAATCCGATCATTCTCGAAGCGATTGAATTTCCAGCACCTGTCCTCAGCGTGGCTGTCATGATTGAAAAGAAGGGAGAGCGGGACAAGCTTTCACGCGCCCTCCAGAAACTCTCTGAGGAGGATCCGACATTCATAGTTTCCACAGATCCGGATACGACTGAAACGATTATTTCGGGAATGGGTGAGCTCCATCTGGAAATTATCCTTGACCGCCTTAAAAGAGAGTTCGCTGTTGAGGTTACCACCTCCCCTCCACGCGTAGCATACAGAGAAACCATTACCTCTACTGTTGATATTAACGAAAAACTATCCAAACAGACTGGCGGTAAAGGACAGTATGCACATGTCATAATGACTCTTAAACCGATGCCGGCCGGTCACGGTTTTGAATTCCGGAACAATGTGAAGGGCGGAAATATTCCCCGCGAATACATACCCGCGGTTGAAAAAGGAATCGTAGATGCCATGTCACGCGGAGTAATGCATGATTTTCCCGTGGTTGATATACGCGTCACTCTGAAGGACGGTTCTTTCCACGAAGTAGACTCTTCGGAGATGGCTTTCAGAAAATGCGCCGAGACTGCTTTCAAGAAGGCTTTCATGAGGGGAAATCCCCAGCTCCTTGAGCCTGTCATGAGCGTTTCAGTTACAACACCAGAAGATTACGCCGGAAATGTTACTGGAAACATCTACGGGAAACGCGGAAATATCACGTCAATGGATATGCAGGGAAACGCACAGGTAGTTAAAGCTTTCATTCCTCTGTCTGAGATGTTCGGGTATGCAACGGATCTTCGGAACATGACCCAGGGCAGGGCAGGCTTCACAATGCACTTCGAGCATTACAAAGCAGTTCCATTCTCTATTGCTGAGAAGGTGCTGGAGGAACTCAAAAAGAAGTGATCTGCTAGCCCTGAATTCCGAATGAAAGAAGCTTTTCCCTGAGTTTGCGCATTGCACGGGCTCTGTGACTGATGAGGTGTTTTTCCTCTGGCGAGCATCTTGCGAAAGTATGATCAAGAGAATCCGGAAGGAAGATCGGATCGTAACCGAACCCCTCTTCTCCATCAGGTTCATCTATGATAACACCTGTTATCTCACCTGATACGCTTAATTCCACATCGGAAGAAACCAGAACAGCTGACGTTCTGAATGCGGCTTTCCTGTTCTCTTCACATAGCATTGTCCTCAATAGTTTATTGATATTGTTCTCATAGGAGCAATCGATGCCGGAGAACCTTGCGGCGTAAATACCGGGAGAACCACCGAGCACATCGACGAAAAGACCTGTATCATCCGCAATCGCCGGAAGCTGAGTTTTTTCGGCTGCATCCCTCGCTTTTATGAACGCGTTCTCCTCAAGGGAGATTCCGGTCTCCTCAACGGACCAGTCTGGAATAAGATCGGTAACCGGGATGATTTCAATCTCAAGATCGCGCAGCATGTATTGGAGTTCCTTCAGTTTGTCCGGATTGCCCGAAGCGAGAACAATGCGCTTCATTCCGCTGAAGCCTCCCTCTGAAGCGGGATAATAACTTCCCTTACAGCTTTAATAGCTTTTTCCGTCATTGTATGAACTGTTTCGAGGGGAACGGTTCCGCCTTCTGCAGTTGCCTGCAATTCGACCAGTTCACCTGATTCAGCTACAACAACATTCATATCCATAACAGCTCTGGAATCTTCTTCGTAACATAGATCAAGAAGAATATCGTCACCAACCACACCCAGGCTCAAGGCGCTGACATAACCCCTGAAAGGATCATCCTTCATCTTCCTCTCAACTATCTGCCGTTTTATAGCAAGCCGGAGAGCCACTGCACCGCCGACAATTGATGCCACACGGGTACCGCCATCGGCTATCAGAACATCGCAATCTATTGTTATTGTCCGTTCACCCATCCTGTCGAGATATACCGCCTGCCTCAGACTTCTTCCTATCAGACGCTGAATCTCCTGGGTCCTCCCCTTCGCTCCGTTACGCTCTCTCTGTATTCTGCGGTTGCCGCTTCCTGGAAGCATTCCATATTCCGCGGTTATCCATCCGGTTCCCTTGCCTGCAAGGAAGAATGGAACTCTATACTCAACTGTCGCAGAGCACAGAACCTTTGTTTCCCCCCACGTTATCATCACGCTGCCATCAGGCAGCGGCTGGTAACCGGTTTCTATCTCTATCTCTCTGAGATCGTCATTCTGGCGTCCGTCAAGTCTCATCTGGCTCCTATCATGATCGCGGTTTCTCGATGATCAATGCAGATCACCCACTTCGATCTGTGTAACAAGAGGTATGGTTTTACCTAGAAATCTCTGCGCGATCTCCTGGAATTTGAGGGGTATGTCACTTACGTAAAAACTGTTCTCTCCCTGAATGCTGTCAGAAGATAAACCCTCTGAGTCAAGGATGGAGGCAACCTCATACGCAGTTGATTCAGCAGAATCAATCAGCCTGATTCCATCTCCGAGCAGTCTGGAAATAGCATTCCTTAAAAGCGGGTAATGCGTACAGCCGAGAACCAGTGTATCAATACCTTCGCTTACAAGTGGAGCTGTGTATTCAGTCAGAATCATATCGGTGATATTGTGATCAAGCCATCCTTCTTCCACAAGAGGAACAAGTAGAGGCGCGGGTTGGGCTATTACTCTGCTTACAGAATCGAACGATTTAAGGGCTTTCTGATATGCTCCGCTTGAAATCGTACCCAGGGTTCCGATAACTCCGACTACCCCGGATTCAGTTACTCCAGCCGCCGCCTTTGCTCCAGGCTCTATAACACCTATCACGGGAACATCAGCGAACTCCCGAAGTGCGGGAAGGCTGACAGATGATGCTGTATTGCATGCCACTACAAGAAGTTTAAGACCCTTCCCCAGTAGGAATTCAGCATCCTCTATAGCAAACCTGATTACCGTCTCGGGAGATTTTGAACCGTAGGGTAACCTTGCAGTGTCACCGAAATAGACCACTGATTCGCCGGGAAGCAGATTGTTAACAGCTCTGACAACTGTAAGACCGCCTACTCCCGAATCGAAAATACCGATTTTTCCCGAGTTCATTGCCTGAATACTCCTTCTATGCCACGGAGTGGAATACCTTCAGGATAGGAAGAGAGGAGGTTTCCGGCGACAATCGGAAAGAGACGAGTGAAACAGATGAAGCGGCTCTCAATTGTAAGCTTCAGACCAAGAAAATCTCTTTCCGAAGGAAGGTCAACAAAAATAGTATCAAGCTTTGTGAAAACGTACACCTGATCTAAGGATTCCTCCTCAATTCCTGCTTCAGCAGCCCATCGTTTTGTAAGAAAAAGAGCTTCAAGAGGCTTATTCTCTATTTCGGGTGCGGTTGGAAGCGAATCGATGACAGGTGAGGACGATTCAGAAACATATATGGAACAGGGAGTAACTTCCCATGTGGCTTCAG
>JBDLJP010000126.1:0-6515 GCA_039714295.1 Candidatus Fermentibacterota bacterium | reverse complement strand
TGCAGCGACGGGTATATCGATGTAGCGGGAGACAGTATTTCCGATGCTCATGAAATGGGTGTTCTCAGCCGTGATGAGATAATTATTAATTCAAGCAATGTGGGTACCGTGATCCTTTCCCGCCTTCTTTCGGACACTACACTCTGTGAGTATTGCAGCCTTTTCGGATTCGGTCTGAAAACAATGATCGAATACCCTGATGAATCAAGAGGAATACTGCCGGTTCCCGGAACTCCCGGATGGTCAGGAGTATCATCAGCCCAGATCGCTATTGGACAGGAAGTAACGGTTACACCTATTCAACTTGCTCTGTCGTACGCTGTCATAGCCAATGGCGGCACTCTGTATTATCCGAGGCTTCTGGAGGCCTTCCGTTACGGAGATCAATGGGTACAGGAAGAGTCCATCGTCCGATCCCATCCCTTATCTCCTGAAACTGCGGAATCGGTTCGACGCACATTAAGAGCT
Organism: Candidatus Fermentibacterota bacterium; assembly: GCA_039714295.1. Classification (GTDB taxonomy): domain Bacteria; phylum Fermentibacterota; class Fermentibacteria; order Fermentibacterales; family JCC-6; genus Aegiribacteria. Next base: position 6,047 of record JBDLJP010000126.1, on the reverse strand, counting down.
GTCGTTGAGGAAGGAACCGGTGCAAATGCAGCTGTTGACGGAGTTTCGGTCGGAGGCAAGACCGGTACTGCTGAACGGCTGAGCGGCAGCAGTGATTATCTAAGTGCATTTGTCGGACTGGTCCCAGCCGAGAATCCCAGTTTTGTGCTTGTCGTGATAATAGACGGTCCGGATTACGAGTACCGATGGGGAAGCGCATCGGCAGCTCCCGTATTCGCTGAGATGACCTCAAGAATTCTTGCCGTTGAACCGGAGCTTGCACTCGGGCCCCGAGAAGGGGAGGAAAATCTAATGGCGGGAGTGTTGGAATGATTCTGTCAGATCTTCTGAGAAATACCGGTGTCCAGCTTCCCGGAAATCTTGCCCGGCTGGAGATAACTTCGATTGAGGACGATTCCAGGAATATCGTTGAAGGCTCACTATTTGTAGCGCTCCGGGGTTTTGAGACGGATGGACATGATCATATCGAGCAGGCTCTGGACAGGGGGGCAGCGGCTGTCCTCGCGGAGAATCAGGTTTCAGACGATTACAGGATATGTGTGAACCCCGATAATGATAACAGAGCGATTCTCTCCTTGATCGCTTCACGGTTTTACGATTACCCCTGGGACGAGCTTGTCACTGTTGGTATCACCGGTACGAACGGAAAAACATCCACAGCGAGAATGCTTCAATGGATTTTCGAGAGACAGGGCATTCAATGCGGGATTATGGGCACTATCGGTCATCTCGTAGGCGGTGAGCATGTCAAGGCTGAAATGACGACACCCGGCGCCCTGGCGACCGCAGCTATGATGAGAGAAATGGTTAAGAAGAACGACAGATGCTGCATAATGGAAGTATCGAGCCATGCACTCGCACTGTGCAGGGTTGATGATGTAAGGTTTGATGCTGCGCTGTTTACCAATATCACGCAGGATCATCTGGATTTTCATGGGAGCATGGAGGATTATCTGAACTCCAAGAAGCATCTGTTTGATCTGCTGAAGAACGATGGGTCTTCGATCATAGGTACGTACTCATCGGGATTCCCCTCGATAGAGGGTGCGGTGACATTCGGACCGCGAGAAAATGACACTTACCGGATCGATGATATTTTCGGTGAACTGGGCAGGATCGCCTTTCGTCTTCATGCAGACGGAGCATCTCTGCCGGTGGAGATGAACATCCCCGGCAAGTTCAACATCTTCAATGCCGCAGGTGCTCTTGCTGCAGCGATCGAGCTGGGAATCGATCCATTGGCTGCATCACAAAGCCTGAAAGATTTTCCCGGTGTGCCGGGCAGGTTCCAGTCTGTAGATCTGGGGCAGGATTATCTTGTCGCGGTTGATTACGCTCATACACCCGATGCTCTTGAGCGAATACTGAGACAGGCTTCGGAGCTGACTGCGAATAGAGTGATCATTGTTTTTGGCGCAGGTGGCGACAGGGATTCATCCAAGCGGCCCATCATGGGGCGCATAGCGGAAAGCATCGCGGATATCGTAATTATTACAAGTGACAATCCCAGAACTGAAGCGCCGGATTCGATCATCAGAGACATCACAGACGGACTTAGTTCGGAGTATCAATGCAGGATAATCGTGGAACCGGACAGACAGGCTGCTATCAGGTCCGCGATCAGTATTGCTGAAACAGGAGACGTAGTGATAATCGCCGGCAAAGGACATGAAGATTATCAGATCCTCGGGAAAGAGAAAATTCATTTTGATGACCGTGAAGAGGCTGCAGCAGCTTTGAAAGAGATGATGAAATGATGCGCCTGGGTGATATTGCTCTTGCCTGCGGCGGCTGGGTTGACCCCAAAAGCGCTGACAGGTTTGTTACCAGCGCAGTAATCGATTCAAGGGATTCCAGTGTGGATTGTCTGTTCTTCGCCCTCGGAGGAGGAAGTACTGACGGGCATCTGTACGTTGATAATGTACTCCGGAACAATGGTATGGCGGTAGTTTCCCGCGGGAGAAGGCGCTGCGGAATCATTCTTGTTGAGAATGTAGAGCAGGCACTTCTTGATGCAGCCCGATGGAGAAGATGCAACATAAGCTCAAGGGTTATCGCTATCACAGGTTCCAGCGGCAAAACAACTACCAGACTACTTCTCACTGCCGTACTTGAATCCACCTACAGAGTTTACAGCACCCAGGGTAACCTGAACAATCATCTGGGCATGCCCCTGACTATCCTTAATGCTCCCGAAGAGGATCCCGACATTATCATCCTTGAACTCGGCATGAACCATGCCGGTGAACTTCTGCTTCTTGGTGAGATCGCCTCACCGACGGACTGTCTGGTAACAAATATCGGACATGCTCATATGGAATTTTTTGATACTATCGATGATATAGCAAGAGCGAAAGCGGAACTTATCAGGACAACCGCTCCGGGCGGACTGTGCGTAATACCTGTGGGCGAGGAGATCCTTGAGAGTACTGCTCATAATGCGGGATTGAATATCAGATATTTCGGTGATGGCGGTGACGCCTGGTTCAAAGAGGAAGAACATTCCTGCATCATATACCCCTACAGAAAAGAGCTGAGGCTTCAGTTCGAGGGTCGCCATAACATGATGAATGCAGTCTCAGCGGTGCTGATGGCAGACGCTTTGAATGTCCAGATCGAAAGGGCTGTAGAAGCGGTCGCTGCCGTCACTCCCTACAAGGGAAGGGGCAGGATTGTCAAAGCGGGGGGGCTTACCATTCTTGATGAAAGTTACAATGCGAATCCTGACTCCACTCTGGCATGTCTTTCTGTGCTTGAAGGGATAGAGGGAAGCAGAGGTGCAGTTCTGGGTGATATGCGTGAACTGGGAAAGGATGCGCCCATCTTTCACAGGCAGATCCTTCAGAAAGCGGACAGCATTGGGTTGGATTTCATGATCCTGACCGGGGAACTGTACGAATCTGTCAAGTCCGCAGCTGTAAGAACAAGAGTGTTTATTGCCGAAGACTGGAAAGAAGCTCTGGGGATACTTGAAGATACTGCTTCTGCTGAATGCACTGTGCTTGTAAAAGGATCCAATTCGCTGCTGCTGGGCGAACTGGTTCGTTCCATAGAGGAGGGTATCTGATGCTGTACTGGATACTGTACCCGCTGAGGGAATCTGTTTCAATCTTCAACCTGTTCGGTTATATCACTTTCCGTGCTGCGGGAGCCACCGTTACCGCTATGATCATCGCGTTCACCGCTGGCCCCTTTGTGATCAGATTTCTCAGGAAGCGCCAGATCGGTCAGACCGTCCGGGACGATGGACCGCAGAGTCATCTTAAGAAGGAGGGTACTCCGACAATGGGGGGCCTTCTGATTCTTCTATCCGTTCTGATTCCGGTGCTGTTATGGGGAATACTGGATAACCGCTACCTGCTGGTTGTGCTTGTTTCCACAATATGGATGGGACTGATCGGGCTGCTGGATGATTATCTGAAAGTGGTCAGACACTGTTCGAAAGGACTTATAGGAAGATATAAGCTTGCAGGGCAGTTCATCATCGGAATCGCTCTCGGTGCATGGCTCTGTTTCAGTCCTGTAACACCCGGCGGGGATGCACCTGATATCAGACTGATGCCTTCTGTGCGCACAGTGGATCTGGAATCCTCCGATGGTATTGATATCACATCGACCGAGACGACAGTTCCGTTTTTCAAGGATATCAGGCTTGACCTGGGACTCTTTTACATTCTGTTTGTTGCACTGGTGCTTGCCGGAACCGCCAATGCGGTCAACCTTACCGATGGTCTGGACGGACTCGCGACAGGGGTCAGCCTGATATCGATCATGACATTCGGTCTGATGGCATACCTTCTTGGTCATGTGAATTTCTCCGATTATCTGCAGTTTTCTTATCTGCCCGGTGTGGGAGAAGTATCCGTTTTCGCAGGGGCGATGGCGGGAGCATGCCTTGGTTTCCTCTGGTTCAATGCGCCTCCGGCATCAGTTTTCATGGGCGATACAGGGTCTCTGGCTCTGGGCGGTGCCATCGGTTCCATGGCAGTCGTGACAAAAAACGAGCTTCTCCTTTTTCTTGTCGGCGGGATTTTTGTCGTGGAGGTATTCAGCGTAATTCTGCAGGTCAGCTGGTTCAAGAAAACGGGGAAGAGGATTTTTCGCATGGCGCCGATTCACCATCATTTTGAGCTTTGCGGCTGGATGGAGAGTAAAGTTGTCGTTCGATTCTGGATAATAGCCGCGATCCTGGGACTTCTGGGATTAACAACATTGAAGATCAGGTAAATTATGGGATACTGGACCGATGGCGGAAAAGAAATAGGAGTATTCGGACTCGGCAGGAGCGGCAGAGCAGCGGCTGCACTTCTGAATCAGAGGAATTTCTCCGTAACGGGTCTTGATAACAGAGATGATATAGCTGACTGTTCTGACTGCAGCAGGATAGTGACCGGGGATGAAATGAGAGAATGTCTGGAGGATCTGGACGGTTTCGTGATAAGCCCCGGCATTGATCCTGCATCTCCATTGCCTGTTGCAGCAGGGGAGCTGGGCATTCCGGTTATAGGAGAGATCGAGCTTGCTTTTCGCAATACGGATATACCCGTGCTGGCAGTTACCGGTTCAAACGGGAAAACCACTACTGCCGAATGGCTGGGATATACGCTCAGTAAGGCAGGGCTGAATGTATGTGTCGCAGGTAATACAGGCTATCCATTCTGCAGGGCGGTTCTGGAGAATCCTGATGCTGATTTCATCTCTCTTGAAGTAAGCAGTTATCAGCTGCAGACCATAGATACTTTCCGTCCATTGGCTGCGGCAATACTCAACATTACGCCGGATCATCTTCAGCGTCATGGAAATCTTGAGGGATACATCAGCGCCAAGGCCAGGATATTTATGAATCAGCATGGTACTGATCTGCTTGTTCTTAACAGGGATGATCGCGGTTCAATACCTCTCACCGGGAGAACATCCGGTCTCGAGTGGTACTTCGGTATTGGAAATAGCTTTGAAGGAGGTGCCTTTTCCGAGGGGAATTCAATCTACTATTCGGATTCGGGAAGCAGGGAATTCGTTATCAACACGGGAGATATCTCTCTCTCCGGTCTTCACAACCTCTCCAATGCCCTTGCAGTAATCTGTCTCGCCGGTAAGGCGGGGCTGAAGCCTCAGGAGATGGTTGAGGGGCTTTCATCCTTTCCCGGTGTTCCTCACAGAATTGAATTGATAAGGAAATATCACGGTATTTCCTTTGTTAACGATTCCAAATCCACGAATCCCGATTCTCTGAATGTAGCTCTGAAGAGTATTTCGGAACCGATCGTACTGATAGCCGGCGGACTGGCAAAGGAAACTGATTACAGCGAGCTCAGGAGCCTGATAACAGACAGGGTAAAAGCACTCATTCTCATAGGAGATGCGTCAGACATGCTGGAGCGCTGCTGGTCCGGCACCGCACCGGTTTTCACGGAATGCACATTGGATAATGCGGTGAAACGGGCGTTGGATCAGTCAGCGGATGGAGACCTTGTGCTGCTCAGCCCCGGGTGCGCGAGTTTCGATCAGTACAGCAGTTTTGAAGAGCGGGGGGAGCACTTCCGGAAGCTCGTGGAGGATTTAAATTGATAAATATTAATCCACCCGGAGCCAGGAATGTAATGATTGCTTCTGCGGTTCTGCTGCTTATTCTGGGGACCCTTGCAGTATTCACCGCAAGCTCATTCAAATCTCTTATGCTAACGAATTCAGACTCAAGTACGATCTTCCTGTTACCTCACATTAAAAAAGTTCTCATAGGAATTGCAGCGGGAGTGATTGCATGGATGATCCCGCCGGGGAAACTGAAGAAAACTGCTCCGGTTCTCTACGTGCTATCGCTAGTCATGCTGATAGTTTTACTGCTGCTCAAGGGTACTCACTGGGCCCCTGTCATCAACGGCTCAGCCAGATGGCTGGTTCTGTTCGGCGGTTTCCGGATAATGCCGTCAGAAATCGCGAGGATTGCATATGTGATACTAGCCGCTTCCCTTGTTTCTGAAGGTGTAATCCGTGCGAGAACAGGTACCGGTGTTGTCTGGCTTGCGCTTCTTGGCATCATCCCTGCA
>JBDLJP010000125.1:0-6521 GCA_039714295.1 Candidatus Fermentibacterota bacterium | reverse complement strand
AATGGACTGGCAGGTTTCAGGGCGGAGATAAACAGTAGCAGAATCATCTTCCAGCGCACCCATCTGGGTTTTGAACATCAGTCCGAAATCTCGAGGTTCGGTCAGCTGCCCCCCGCATTCGGGGCAGACATCTCCCTCAACATGATCCTGCCGGAACCTGCTTTTACATTCAAGGCAGTCGACCATGGGATCGTGAAAATTCTTAAGATGACCTGAAGCCTTCCAGGCGTCGGGATGTGTGATAATGGCTGAATCCATTCCGACAACGTTCCGCCTGGCGGATACCATGAAATTCCACCAGCTGGCTTCGATGTTCTTCTTCAGTTCAACACCCAGAGGACCGTAGTCCCAGGATGACTGCAGCCCTCCGTAGATCTCCCCGGACTGAAACACATACCCGCGTCTTTTGCAGAGAGATACAAGCTTTTTCATCAGATCTGTAACGTCAGCGGTCATTTTCAAGAGCCTCCAGTACTGAAAGTGATTTCAATTTAATTCTAGTTTCCATATGTACTTCCGCGAATCTTCTCATCAGGTCAAAACACTGCCTGTATCCGCCGCTCCAGAGTTTCAGGTTCCGCACTTCATCCAGCCTGCTGCTTCTGGACTTGCGCAGGAATACTATCAGACCGGGAGGAATCTTTTCTGAACTGCCGCTGCCGCAGGTCGCGCACACAATCCCACCGGACACGGCGTCCCACAGCGATGACCCGGGATGTTCTCCGCCGCATTTTGTACAGCGGTCAATTTCCATAGCGAAGCCGGAAAGCCTTAGAGCCTTTTCGATCCCTGAACATAACACAGGCCAGAAGGGAGCGCCTGCGGCGAAGTTGTCAAGAACACCTCGAATAAGATGGTACATCGGATGGGAAGGCTCACTGCCCGTGATGGAGTGCAGGAGCCATTCCATGAAGAGACAGGAGTGGACGAAAGCATCAGGGTTACAGCGGATCGAATCGTAGTGGTTGATAACTGTAGCTTCAGTAGCGGTATCCAGCTCTCTGCCCTCCCTCCGGGAGATGGAAATATCCACCATGGATAAGAGTTCGACCCTTCCGTAGAAAGGGCTCTTCGGTCTGAGAGCCCCCTTCACAATTACAGAAATCCTGCCGAAATCGAGTGAATATAGAGTCAGTATCAGGGAGGATTCACTCCACCTGACCCGTCGAAGAACAAATGATGGGGTTGTTACACGAATATTTTCACGCTCCGAAGATAAGTGGTTCCGCCGGGAACATCAGTCCGATTCGTCTCCCCGGTCCTCCAGGGGTTCTACTCTGACATAGAGTATTCGCTGAGCTCTTACCTGTTCAACTGTGAACTTGTAACCCGAAAGTTCGGCAGCATCCTTCTGGCGGGGTATTTTGCCCATGAAACTGTAAATCATGCCTCCGAGGCTTTCGTATCCATCGTCTTCGAATGTCGTGTCGAGAAGCTCGTTCAGATCGTCTATGGGTATGCGCGCATCAAGAATGTAGGAGCCGCCATTGAGTTTCTTGACAAGAAGAGCTTCCTTGTCGTATTCATCCAGGATTTCACCGAAGACTTCCTCCATGATGTCCTCTATTGTTACGAGTCCAGCTGTTCCGCCGTATTCGTCAACCACGATTGCCATATGTATTCTATTCGCCTGGAACTCGCGCAGGAGTACATCGATTCTTTTATACTCCGGGACAAAATACGGTTTTCTAAGGATATTCTTCAACTCAAAACTTCCATTGTCTTCGGAAAGCAATACAAGGATATCTTTAGCGTACAGTACACCGCGGATGTCGTCTATCCGTTCTTCGTAGACAGGTATTCTCGAATGTCCAGCTTTCTTCAGCTCCTCGACAACTTTTGGAAGATCCGCGTTGATTTCCACACAGACAATGTCTATACGCGGAACCATGACCTCTCTGACGATCTTGTCGGAAAAATCAATAATGCTGTCCATAAGCTCCTGCTCTTTTTCAAACTCACCGGGATCGCCTTTCTCCCGGCGTCTTTCCAGCCAGATAACATCCGGAGGGGTGATAAGCCAGTCTGCAGAATCGGGATTATCATCTCTGCCGCTTCTGAAGATAAGAAGAGCAGGCAGGCGAAGGGGAAGAGAGAGCAGCCAGTAGGGAACCTTAAGAATTGCCAGCAATCGAAGAGCATTTCTCTTTGCAATGAGTGAAGGCAGGATAACCGAGAAAATAAATGCGGCAGAAATAAGAATCAGTACTGCAAGCCAATATGGAGTGGTGATGTATCGGGATGAATTCCCGGCAATCAGAATTGCTCCCGCTCCTGCGCCGACAATAGCGGCAAAGTTCATAATCCAAAGCACTCCAAGGTGAAAATAGGCTGCCTGTCTGCGTTCAGAAGGATCCCTGCCTTTGGACAGAACCACCTCAGGGATGCACGCTCTTATTCCTGATGAAAGAAAGAGTAGAAAGAGAGAGGAGAGGTATACGATCAAAGCCGGAATCATTATTTCACCACTTTTTCAAGGGCATCAGATATAAGAGAATTGACTTCTCTGTTCATAACAGCCGCATCCTTATCGTTGCTGTGAGAATATCCTTTGAGGTGCAGATAACCGTGAAAGATCCTCTCAAGTAATGCTTCGATGGGCGGGAACAACCGTCCGTCAACGTAGATCGTACCTTCAGGTCTGTCCTCATCCCTTAAAGCCAGATCAAACGTAATTACATCTGTTGATCTGTCAATGTGCCGGTAATCCCTATTGATGACCCTCAGATATCCCGGATCAGTCAGGACCACTTCAACGCAGCCCTCCAGCAGATTCTCTGTCAGATTCCGCAGCTCATCCTCAGAGAAACCCGGGTTATCGAGGATGACATTGATATCAGCCATTTGAACCGCCAATCGGATAATCACTTACCCTCTTGTAGAATTTACTTTCAAGCACAGATGAAAAGACCTTCACAATGGTTTTAAGGTTTCTTCTGGTAAGATGGCAGTCATCAAGTTCACCTTCCAGATCATTTTCATCTACGACCCTGGCGACAAGCTCAGCTACTCCTTCGGGAGAAGTCAGGTTTTTGGTAGAGGATGCTGCCTGATCCGCCAGCAGCACCAGAGCTGCTTCGATAGTTGCGGGTCTTGGTCCCGAATAGGAAAAATCGGCTTTATTCACATTTTCCGGATCAGTTGATTCCTGCAGAGCCTTGTTGTAAAAATATTTGGTAAGACCAACACTGTGATGCTGCTGTATAATATCAATTACAGCTCTGGGAAGTTTGGCTTTTTCCGCCATAAGAACTCCGTCTTTAACATGAGCAATGATGTTCGCGGCGCTTTCCCACGGAATCATTTTATCGTGCGGATTCTCCATATCCCTCTGATTTTCTATGAAGAGCTCCGGATCGGTCATTTTTCCAATATCGTGAAAATAACCGCCGGCGGTAGCAAGGGATTCCCATGCATTGATCGCACCAGCCGCGCGTCCGGCAAGTTCAGCGACGGTCTGGGAGTGATTCCAGGTTCCCGGGGCAACTTCCCGCATCTGCTTCAGAAGAGGATGGTCGGTTTTGTTAACTTCATCGATTGATAGAACCGTATAGACTCGAAATATCTTCTCGAAAAGGAATAAAAGCGCGTGTGCCGAACCTATACCGATGACTGGAACGACCAGAAGACCCATAATAGATTCCGACATGGATGATGAATAAACAGATGTGTTATGCATATGAAGAAGAAGAAATACACCAACTCCTCCCGCTGCCGCAAGGCCTATCGCAACAGGAGCGCTGCGTCTTTCCCTGACATCCCAGACGGTAAGAGAGACCAGAATTCCCGAAATCGCTGAAATCAGCACAATGGTGTACGGGTGCGGATGAACAAGACCGAGAACCATGGAGAAGATCAGGGTGAAGAAAATCGCATGCCTTCTATGAAAGAATATACTTGTCAGGGCTGCTCCGAATGTAACCAGGGATGCGCATGGATAGCCGGTACTGTTCTTCAGGGCCAGCCATAGCGTTCCTGTGGCGGCAAGGGAGAGTATCCATATAAGGCCCAGAAGAAGGAACCTGTTAACCGCAGCCCATGTATCCGGCATAATGTCATGAATGTAGAAGAACGCTAATCCAGTTATCAGGCAAACAAGAAGCAGCAGGCTAATTACATGTTTGAAACGACGGTTCTCCATGGTAGTGTTCTTCAGATGATTCAGATATTCGATGGTTCTTGAGGTTACCTGTTCGTTCGCTTTGAGAAGGATACTTCCCGCCGTGATAGTTGTATCGATATTACTGAGCCCTGTGATTGCGGTCTCGGCGTATGCCTGCCTTGAGGAGTCATCAACAACGAGGTTCGGGCGTAGAATGGAGGTTATCTCGGTAAGCTCATCACCGGAGAAATTCCATCTTGACATTCTGATTTCAAGAATATCTCTCACATCCTCGATTTCGTTGATATCGAACAATTGCCTGTCCTCTGTGCCGGAGGAGCTGATGAGAACTGCCTTTTCCCCGCTGTAACATTCACGGACATCAAGCAGGTCGAAGACGCCTTCTTCGTAGATTGACTGCAGCTCAGCAGCCATACCTCCGGCAAAGGAGGAATCGTATGTGGCAAGAAACAGCATTGGATAAAGCCTGTTTCTGAGGGGAAACCAGACTTCGCTGTCAAACCTCAGATGTACCGGTGCGGACTCCAGCATACCTTCGCGGATTTCATCGAGTTCCGCCGCACTGTAAGGAAGATCAAAATCGACTGGAGCAACTATATCATGGGAAAGAGTCTGGCCCACATTCAGCTCAAGATCGATAACATGATGGTAAGGCATGAAAAAGAGATAAAAAGTGCCGATGAACACGGCTGCAACAAGAGAGCCTACAAGTGGATTTCTGATTTTCATCGATGTGTTGCTCCATCCCCGTTTATTTCAAATGCCGAAATAATTCTCTGAACAAGAGGATGTCTTACAACGTCATTCTGGTCAAGGTGTGTGAATTCGATACCCTCTATATCCGAAAGGATCTTTCTTACCGCAACAAGCCCGGAAGATGACGGTGGTTTGAGGTCTATCTGGGTAATATCACCTGTAATAACCGCTCTGGAGTCGTATCCCAATCTTGTGAGAAACATCTTTAGTTGCGTTATTGTAGTATTTTGAGCTTCATCAAGAATGACAAAAGCGTTGTTCAGAGTTCTTCCCCGCATATAGGCGAGCGGTGCTACTTCAATAATCCGGTTCTCCAGAGATCTTCGAACCCTTGCAGGAGATAGAGTGTCATCGAGAGCGTCGTATACCGGTTTCAGGTAAGGGTCTATTTTCTGCTGAAGGTCTCCGGGGAGGAATCCGAGCTTCTCCCCGGCCTCAACTGCAGGCCTTGAAATGATAATTCTGTCAACCACGCCGTCATTAAGGGCAGCTACAGCACTGGCTACAGCAAGGAATGTTTTTCCAGTTCCTGCAGGGCCGATGCAGAATACAAGCTCAGAATTTCTGATTGCGCTCAGGTAATCCTCCTGTCCCGCCGTTTTGGGAATAATTCGCCCGGCGCGCCCGGGGACGGAGAGTTCGAGAGTTACATCATGTTTCGCGGGAAAATTCAGAGCCGCGTCGATACTGTGATCGCTCAGGCTGCCGGAGGCTTTAATCTCATGTTCCAGGCGTGCAATAACAGCAATAGCCATTTCAACCGCCTCTCCAGAGCCGGAAAGGCTCAGGCTGGCGTTCCTGTAAACAGCCTTAATTCCAAGTTTTCTGCAGATAAGCCTGAGATTGCTGTCACCGGTACCGAATATCCGGGCAGCTGATTCTCTGGAAAGCGGTATTTTCGCTTCTCTGGAGTGATTCTGCATTCAGTAAGGTCTTTCAGATAAAAGGAAGACTCTCCACAGAAAGTGTGAAGAGCCTTCCAGATCCGCTGATAATGCTAGCGTGTTCCTCCAAAACCCGCAGAGCGGGTAATGTCAAGAATCTGTCCGGGGTAAATCAGGTTAGGGTCGCTGATTATACTGCGGTTTGCTTCGTAAAGCTGGGGCCACATGCCTCGATCGCCGTACACTCTGCTGAAACCAGCAATTTTACCGAGGAAATCTCCCTCGATAACTGTGTATCTGCTGAGCATAGGCAGCGGTACCCAGAGCGTATGTCCTGCGTAGATAAGGTTAGGATCGCTGATGGTGTCGCGGTTGCGTTCGTAGATAGCCGGCCATTGCGAACCATCACCGTAGTTGTAGTGATAGGATGCAATCAACCAGAGAGATTCACCATCAAGAATGCTATGCTGGACTCCAGAGCTGAGAAGGCGTGCGATCTCTGCCCTCAGGGCGTTGACCTCACTTGATACCTCAGCGAGCCTGGCGTCGACTATCATGTGTTCGTCTCGGAGAGGAAGGACCTCAGGCTCTACAGCGTCGCTGCGTGCGTCTGCTTCGGCCTTTCTCCATTCCCAGTAAGCGATCTGAAGATGAATATCGTCATCTCCCATTGCTTCGATTTCAGCCTGAGAATAAGCTGAAAGTTCCTCGGCTGTCCAGGTCTTGGCAAGACCTGTTGATGCAAGGCCGAGGCAAAT
>JBDLJP010000124.1:0-6534 GCA_039714295.1 Candidatus Fermentibacterota bacterium | reverse complement strand
CACAAGCAGGAGAAGAAGCCCCGCACCTATAACCTGAATAATTCTGCGAACTCCGATTTTCATATTCTTATTCCCATACGAAGCCTTGCTGATCTCGCCCTGCTGTTTCTCCGAATCTCATCCTCACCCGGAACAACCCAGCGGGGAGAATGCTGCCGGTATCCGGGAGTATCTCTGAACAGCAATTTGATTTTTCTGTCTTCGATGGAGTGAAACGTGATAAATGCAATTCGAGCACCAATTCCGGTCCACCGATCGAGGTTATCGATCAGCATTTCGAGCTGATCCAGCTCTCCATTCACGGCTATTCTGAGAGCCTGAAAAACCCTGGAAAGCACTTTAAAGGAACATTTTCTTATTGAGCCGCTGATTATCTCCGCGAGTTCAAGGGTTGTTCTGACAGGCCTGTTTTCTGCTATAGCCTTCGCTATCCTTCTGCTTCTGCCCTCTTCACCGTAATTGTAAATAATATCGGCTATCTCTTTTTCGGATAACCTGTTCAGCAGTTCTGCCGCAGTTTCACCCGCAGAATCATCAAATCTCATGTCAAGAGGGCCTTCGAACCTGTAGGAGAATCCCCGCATCCTGTCATCAAGCTGAATCGACGATAGACCAAGATCAAAGAGAGCCGCTGTTGCCTTCCCCATATCCAATTCGTCGATGATATCGGGTATTTCCGTATAACTCCCCTGCCGCACTGTTACATCAGGATTACCGGCGAATCTGCTTCTGAGTATTGCAACGGCTGCCGGATCACGATCAACAGCAAGAAATCTCATTCCGGGCAAAGCTCTGGAAAGCAATTCCAGGTGCCCACCCGCTCCGGCTGTTCCATCCGCAATCAGCCCGTCAACCATTCCGCCGGATATGAATTCAACCATTTCATCCGCCATTACCGGGATATGAGGCAGTCTATCTATTCCATCACTCGGGCTCTTCGGACTGTTTCCTGCACTTCTTTCTGCGCACATTGAAACCAGGCCTCCTGAAAAGGGAGAGATAAAAACTCAGTAAATGTCGATTTCGATTCCCTCAATGGCTTCTTCCAGAGAGGATACCTGTTCCTTTTCCCGTCCAGCGTACCGCTGGGCAGCCCAGAGTTCGATTGAATCAAGCAGCCCGATGAAAACGATTTCATGGGTCATTCCGGAAATTTCAATCAGGTCGGAAGGAATGGTTATCCTGCCCTGACCGTCAATATTCACAGGCCTAATGTACTGTGAGAATTCGCGAATAATATCTCTGTTCTTACGGATGTTCCGGGGGAGTGATGCAAGCCCGTCCCTGACATTTTCCCATTTCTCAGGCGGGTAGAGAATGAGACTTCCCTCCATACCCTTCCTGATGAACAGGCCTTCTCGGGGCAATTGTCTTCTGAACTGTGCAGGCACGCTTACTCTGCCCTTCTCATCCAGTGTATGTATGTGCTTCCCTATGTAATCATTCATGGACAACCCTCCGCATCAATTCTATCCCACAATTTCCCACTGTCAACCCATTCCATGGGAGTACATCCCATAAATATGTACATTGAAAACACAACGTTACTGTAGATTCTTATTATTCAATGATTTAAGAGGTGCACGAAGCGGGACGGAATTGTTCGGACGGATTTTCTCTATAATGAAGATATATAGTACAATGCATTCGGCGGACTGAAATCGCGATTAATCTCTGTTATTTCTTCTTATCATGGTAGTAATAGTGATACTTGTATGTGTAGTAACTGTATGAAGTGTAGGTGTTCAGGGGATCGAATCCATTCAGAACTGCGCCAACACAGTGACCGGAACTTCTGTTGAGTTTCTCCCATGCTGACTTGAGCACTCTCCTGTCGATCTTTTTAACGCCTACAACCGTCAGCGTAGCATCGACTTCTGGACTTAGAACGACCGGATCGGTGACTACTGCAATCGGAGGGCTGTCGAAAATAACCATATCGTAGGATTCTTTCAGCAGGTCATGAAGCTTTCTGAATCTCCTGCTGCCAAGCAGTTCCGATGGATTATGCGGTATATGTCCGGATGTGAGAACTGACAGGTTCTCTATGTTCGTGCTTTTCACAGCTTCTTCAAGCGGAATCATACCGGTTACAGTTTCAGAAAACCCGGGTTCCTGCGTAAGACCGAATATTTTATGCAGTATGGGGCGCCTGAGGTCAGTATCAACAATCAGAACACTGGATCCGGATTGAGCAATAGCTACAGCAAGGTTTCCTGCAGTAGTGGATTTACCTTCCCCGGGACCGGCACTGGTAACCAGAATAGAGTGTATTCCCTCTTCAATAGCGCTGAAGCGAAGGCTTGTTCTAAGGTCTCTGTACGCCTCGCTGGCAGCCTGCCGCGGAGCGGTCAGCATTATCAGCCCCTGTTTGCCTCCCGGAATTGTGACATCGGATTTCAGTACTTTTGGTATCACACCGATAACAGGAATACCAAGATTCTCGATATCCTCGGGGTTCTTGATTGAAGAATCCAGCTGCTCCTTCAGGAATATGAAACCGATTCCAGCAGCGAGTCCCGCAAAAATTCCGAGTATCAGGTTGCGTTTCCGGTTGGGTTTGATCATACCGCCGGGAAGAGCTGTATCGACTATTGTCACGTTGCCGATCTGACCTGCCTCAGCAATTCTGACTTCTTCAAACTTGGTTCTGAGCATGATATAGATGTTTTCGCTTACTCTCCAGTTTCGCTCAAGCCTTGTCAGTCTCAGTTCCAGTTCGGGAAGAACCGAGATACTGTCCTCAAGATCAAGCACGATACTTCTGAGAACAGATTCTCTGATCCTCTCCGCTCTCAGTTCTGATTCAATGGTTACCAGCTGCGATACTATTCCCTGCAGAGACTGAGCGGGATCATGGGGATACCGACTGAAAGCCGCTTCCTCAATTGCCCGGGTAAGGGCTTCCCTCCTTACGGAGATCTGACCGTCCAGATCCTGAACAGCATCGTCATCCTCAGTGCCGCCCCGCGAAATAAATGTGGCTCTTGAAGATTCCAGTGTTGCTATGTCCTGCTCAAGCTGTGCTATGAAAGCAGTATTAAGATTAGTGATATCCTCAGGGAGAGTGATGCGGCCTGTCTCAAGCTGATCCGTGTAATATGTCATCTGAGCCTGCAGGGCTCCCTGTTCAGTTCGGGATGTAGCTGCCGCAGTTTCAAATGTAGATAAATTTCTTACGATCTGAGTTGTTTCAGTACTCAGGCTCAATATTCCATATTCCTCTTTGAACAAAGTCAGGGAATCCTCAGATTCCGCAAGCTCGATCTCCATTATTTCAAGCTGATCGTCCAGGAACTCCCTAACGAGGGTATTCTCTCCCCGTGCATCGGTAAGATTTCTTCTGAAGTATGTCTGAACCACCAGGTTAGCCATAGTGGCAGCAGCAACCGGGGAATAACCGATTGCTGAAAGAACGAAGAAATCGGTATCCTTCATGATACTTACGGAAATAGTGCCCCTAACCATTCCGATAAGCGAGCCTCTGAGATTGTTCTGAGGTACAGCAAGGTCACAGTAAAGGAGCGTCAGCAGACTGTCTGAATTCGGTGATCTCAGTATTGAGTCGGCTACCGACTCAGCCATACTTCTGCTGCGGATTATCTGTATCTGATTGTTCCGCATGGGATCCATCTCGAACCAGAAAACGTTCGACATATTGAGTGTCTGAGTCATGTTGCTGCTGAGATCGTAAATGAATGTGGCGGACGATCTGTACAAAGGTCTGATTCTTGAAGTCATCCAGATACTTGCAGTTATGGCGATCACCAGAAAACCGAGAATAATCCACTTGTTATGATAGAGAATCCACAGGTACTCCGCGATATTTATAGATTCCCGTTCCTCCTGGAAATTCCCGTCATTCATCGTTCACTCATTATCCAGATCAGGTTAACTGCTATAATTATCTTGTATGAGAAATCTATAGCGGTTTTCCACCACTCGAAGCTGCTGGTTGGTATATATATTGTCGCTCCCGGCAGAAGATCGGGAACCGGTCCGCCATCCGCATCAAGGAAGCGATCCAGATTATAGACAATCTCCCTGTCCTCGTATACTATACTTACATCACTCAGCTTTGCCCTTGAAGTAGGGCCTCCCGCAGAGGATATACCGGCTATCAGGTCGGCATCAACGGGAACAAGATATGTACCGGGGTTTCTTACCTCTCCCCATACATGAATACTCATTAGAATATCATTATTCTCCACCCCTGGAACGGTATACCCCTCAAGCCCTGAGGCGTACAGAGCGAAAACAGCTGCAATTACAAAAACAGCAGATACTCTCATGCCTTAACTACTTTCCCCTCACTCCCTGCCAGTCCCACGCATGCGTTTCTCGTATCAATTATAAGTGAAGAATTGTCAACTATCCACTGATAATCGTAACAGGAGTGATCTGTAATGACTACAGCACAATCATATCCGCTGAGAACATCCTCCGTGAGCTCAACAGATACCGGTCTGCGATGAGTCTGTCTGGTCTCTCCTATACTTCCTACGTACGGATCGTTGTAATCAACATCGGCACCAAGTTCCAGAAGCTGATCCATGACCATGAGAGCAGGAGTTTCCCGGATATCGTCAATGTCTGGTTTGTACGCCATTCCAAGAATAAGTATCCTGCTGCCGTTTACGCTTTTCTGTCTCTCATTGAGAGCTTTCATGATAACTGAAATAACGAAACCAGGCATCGAGGTGTTGATCTCTCCCGCAAGCTCGATGAACCTGGTAGGCATACCGAACTGGCGTGCTTTCCAGGTGAGATAGAAAGGATCTATCGGAATACAGTGTCCTCCGAGTCCCGGTCCCGGGAAGAAGGGCGTATAACCGAAGGGTTTCGTTGAGGCAGCAGCGATAACTTCCCAGATGTCAACATCCATCCTTGAAGCAAGCATCTTAAGCTCGTTCACCAGGGCAATATTGACGGCTCTATAAGTATTCTCGGTTATCTTAGCCATTTCAGCCACTTCGGGAGAACTTACTACTACAACTTTATCAACCGCGAAGGAGTAGACCATTCTTGCAGCTTCTGAACCTTCAGGGGTCAATGCACCCACGAGTTTCGGTATCGTTCTGGTATTGAATATCTTGTTGCCCGGATCCTCCCTCTCGGGAGAAAATGCAACGAAGAAATCCTCACCGGCCTTAAGACCGCTTTCCTCCAGGATAGGTACAAGCTCATCCCGGGTTGTACCGGGGTAAGTTGTCGATTCAAGTACAATAAGCTGACCGGGGTGCAGGTGCTCCGCAACCTCTCTTCCGGTACTGATCACATAACTGAGATCAGGTTCTCTGGATTTGCCAAGGGGTGTGGGGACGCAGATAATAACGGCATCATAATCTCTCATTTTCGAGAAGTCTGTTGTGCATTCGATCAGACCGGTGCTCACAGCATCCGCGATACGCTCCGAGGGGATAGTCTTCAGATAACTTCTGCCTTCTTCGATCAATCGCGGCTTTTCCGGATCTACATCAATACCGACAACCCTGCATCCGCCTTTCACGAATTCCAGAGCCAGCGGCAGTCCTACATAGCCAAGGCCGATAATCGCTACAGACGGGTGTTCGGAGCCTTTCAATCTATCAGTGAAGTTCATACATTTCTCCCGATCCCGAAGTAAGTGAAACCCAGTTTTCTGAGTTTACCCGGATTGAATACGTTTCTTCCGTCGAAGATGACTGGCTGTCTCATTATCTCAGCCATCCTGGGAAGATCAGGTTCTCTGAACTCGGTCCATTCAGTAACAAGAACCATCGCATCTGCCCCCTGAACGGCATCGTACACGGAAGAGGCAAATCTAACTGAATCCCCAAGCACTTCTGATGCGTTTTCCATAGCCTGAGGATCGTAGGCCGCTATCTTTGCGCCCTTCTCAAGCAATCCTTTTATAACGGTAAGAGCCGGAGCCTCCCTGATGTCATCAGTGTTCGGTTTGAAGGAGATTCCCCAGACTCCTATGGTGAGACCACTGAGATCATCTCCGAAATGATCGGTAACCTTCCTGACGAGAAGCTTCTTCTGATCCCGGTTAACATCAGTTACAGCTTTCAGCACTCTGAGTTCAACACTGTTTTCAATCGCTGTTTTCTGGAGTGCCCTGATATCCTTGGGAAAACAGGAACCTCCGAACCCCGCTCCGGGGAAGAGAAAACTGGAGCCTATCCTTCTGTCAGAACCGATTCCGACCCTGATATCATGAACATCCGCACCAACCGAATCGCACATATTGGCAATCTCGTTCATGAAGGAGATCCTGGTTGCAAGCAGGCTGTTGGCAACGTACTTCGTCATTTCGGCGCTTCTTTTGCTCATGATTAGAACCGGGTTATTGGTCCTGACAAAGGGAGAGTACAGCTCCTTCATTGTTTCTGCGACTTCATCGGAATCGGTTCCGATAACCACTCGATCAGGTTTCATGAAGTCATCTATCGCAGAGCCTTCCTTCAGAAATTCCGGATTGCTCACCACGTATACTTCATGTTCCGTACCATCTTTTATCCGCCTGGTTACAAGGTCTGCTGTGCCGAC
>JBDLJP010000123.1:0-6535 GCA_039714295.1 Candidatus Fermentibacterota bacterium | reverse complement strand
ACGCTGTTGCGTATTTCAGAAAACCCTCTTTCAGCCTTGAAGCGGGGTTCCTTCTGGGGCTGGCGCTTGCAATTCACCCTCAGGGCATATTCCTCGCACTCCTTTTTGATTTCAGGCGCTCCTCAATAATCCAGTTCATCTGCGGTCTCCTGCTTGGGTTGAGCCTGTACCTCGCTCTTCCTCTTACTTCAGCATCTGGAGCGATGGTAGACTGGGGCGGCACCCGAACAGTCGGGAATTTCATAAGGCAGGTAACGGCGGGAGGTTACAGGGAAGTATACGGCGGGAGGATGTGGGGTATTTCCTACAATATCCTGCTCCGGCATCTCGGAGCCCTCCGGGAAATTATCTGGCCTGTTCTTCTCATCCCGCTGGCAGCAGGCGCGGCAGGGCTTTTTAAAACTGATAGAAAACTGCTTGTAAGACTGGAAATACTCCTCGTTCTGGATCTGCTGTTTGTGGTCTACATCAATCCGATGGCTGCAGGTACAAGCCAGACCGCAATACTCTCACTGTTCGTAATCCTGGTGATTGCCGCGGAAGGTTTGCGCGTATTTATTAACTGGAGACGCCTGGCGGGTGTTATTGCCGCAGGAGCTGTTCTCGCAGCCGGGGTATTTTTATGGGAACCGCTGCCGGATCAGGAAAATGATGTGCTGGAGTACTTCGCCCCCGCACCCCTCGAATCGGTTTTCTTTCTTGGCAATAATGATCTTCTTTACGGGGGCTGGGTTCTGAAATACGCACAGGACAGAAGACCGGATATCGTCCTGCTTTCGACCGACAATTTCTCCCTCTGGTTCGAGCATATGGCAACATGGTTCAATCCGGATGTTGATCTCTCTAAAGGCGTGCTGGATGTTGGTGATTTCAGCATGTCCCGCGAAGAACTTGCGCGCAGGCTTATGAACGCGGCAGTTCAGGATAATCCTGACCGTCAGTTCTTTTCTGATCTCTAACAGAAGGATTACAGACTTGTCTTGCATTTCGCAATAGATATTCTCATTCATCAATGCAAATTAACTCTGATACAGGTAATAATACGCACTCAGAAAGTGCTGGACAGCTGATATTCCCGTTTGGCAAAGATGTTGCTTCATTGTATAGTACTTTGAAAGTAAATAAGTGTTAACGTTAACCTCGAGTCGAAAGGAATCAAAATGAAAAAAGGTTTCACGCTCATTGAGCTGATGATCGTTGTGGTCATCATCGGTATCCTTGCTGCCATAGCAATACCCAAGTTCTCAAGCGTAAAGGACCAGGCCGAGCAGGTAGCCTGCAGAAGCAACCTCCGGTCCCTCGGATCCGCCGAAGCCATGTACTACGGTTCAGAGAACGTCTACGGTACAGTTGATCAGCTTACCGCATCGGATGTAATGGGTAATGCAAGTGATATTACCTGTCCTTCAGCCGATGCAGGATATGATGCCACAACCGCAAACTCATCAACTTATGTTATTCCATGTCCCGATGAATCAGCATCTCCTATTACCCACGGTAGTATCGTAGATGGTATAGTTTCCTGGCAGGGCGAATAATCTGATATTTCAGATTTGAAGGGCGGCGGGTTTTCGAAACCCGCCGCTTTTTATTATGTTCGCAATCTTTGATTATAGATTGGATGGGCAGAACCTGTAGATCGTGTGTCCATCGATACTTGCCAGTGGTTCAAGCAGATCTCCCCTGCCGATTCTAGAAAAGAGCTCAACCCGGTTTTCATCATCGAATGGTGCGGGGTTACCCTCGATAATGACGATGTAATTTATATCCAGCTTTTCAAGTATCTCGATTTCATCCGCCAGACAGTTATCCAGGTACAGATGCGCGGCAGGGGGGTATTGCATTGCATTGATCCACCTGTGATTGGAGAAATAGCGCTTTGGCAGGTAAAACGAAAGGACAGTTGAATCATCCGGAAGATGGGAGTTCATCCAGAGCGTAATACCCAGCTCAGGCTGCTCCTCGAGTACTGCAGCGCCGTAAACACTCCACTCCTGGCTGATATATGACTCTATAAGTTCGTTTCTGAATCTCAAACCGTAATGCTCCGTGGGTGAAATGGAAGTGTCGTATATAAAATAAACCAGTACAGTAAGAAGAGTAGCGGAAAGCAGGCCGTATTTGAGGGGTCGGAACATATAAAGACCGAAAAGGGCTGCAGAGGGAATCAGAAGTATTCCGTATTTGGCGCCCCACCATGCCGGATAGAAAATGATCAGAGAGATAACCGAGTAAATCGCGAAAGCGGTGATTACGATAGTTCTTCCCGTCAGATATTTGTTCCTGATAGTGAGAAAAAACCCTCCAAGCAGAAGGAAGATGGAAGAGTTCCATGTTCCGAAGTAATGCATGATATTCTGAAAGAAACCTATACTCGGAAAGAACTCCGAACTTCTGTTGTTGAATGTAAAGAATGTAAGATCCACTTGAGGCATCAGCCATTCCGGTTTAAGCATGGATTTCAGGGAAGCGTGAGGGTAGAAAAAAGTGCCTGTATGGATGAATGTCCGCACCGCGAATATCAGGGGCAGGATTGAAAGCAGAACAGCGCCGGACAGAACATGGTACTTCCCCGGTTTGCCGCGCAGAATGATATATCCCCACATTACAAGAAATGGAACAAGTGCGAAGTACGCCGTCAGTTTTGATGTGAGCGCCAGACCCATAACAACAAATGCAGAGAGATCGAATTTCTCATCCCTTTCCAGTATCTGCTTTATCAGAATGATCAGTGCAAGAGTGACGAAGAACAGCGCGGTGGCATCGGGTTTGGCGAAGTGGCTCCATAGAAGAACCGTAGAGCATCCTGAAATGCTGATAAGTGCAGCGGGAGACCATTTCCATCCCAACCCCAGTATTACCATGGAAAACAGGATCAATGCGGCGGTCATACTCAGCTCGAACAGCTGTCCCAGAATAAGCTGGTCTATTCTGTCCTCTGCCAGTGAAGAGGGGAGAAGCAGCAGCATTTCAGAGGTCATTGGAAAGGCTGAGAATACAGTTTCATCAAGAAAGTTGATCTGACCGTCATTCAGCCATCTGTCAGGCTGAACCAGGTAGGTGACATGAGTGTCGTTGAAGTTCATCTCCGGACGTCCCGCGATCATAAGGTTAGTAACAAGAAGGTACGCTGCGAGCATGAGGGGAAGGATGATAAGGGGATGCCTGATTTTGAGACTGGAACGGGAAAACAGCTTTTTCAACCGTAAGTAAAGTATCACCAGCCCGGTTAATGCCCCGGATATGATAAAGACCGGCAGAACAGTTCTGGTAAGTATATGAAACAGCGACAGCAGCGCCGTTATTCCCATGTAGATCAGCATTCCGGGAATGACGGAAGGCAGCAGTCTGAAGTACTTTTTCATAACACCGATTCTCATTATCAGCGACCCGGCACCGTAGAATGCAAACCAGACAATCGCTATGCGCATAAGCGACCAGGAAAACGAGCTGATACTGAGCCAGTCAGTCAGAGCAGTACTGCCCATTTACTGTTCCCGCCTGCGGGGCGGAAAGCTGAAATCATGCTGAAGATAATCGTTCACTATCGCCAGCCTCAGCATTTCTGCGTCCTGCTGCTCGATGGAAACGAAGTATTCCGCGTTGAATTCATCCGCTGCCAGTATCGAGTAAGACCCCGGATTCAGATTTACAACTATGTGTGCTCCTGGCTGAAGAGAAATACTGTCAAGGTAAATGCCGTCCGCGCCGTTCCGGGGGAGTATAGAAAGCCCGGTAATTGAAGCGGAAGGCAGGCAGTTCTCGATAAAGAAGGGTACGCTGCCGTCTCCGGTTATTCCGACAGGAGGCGCTGGATCGATTATCATACCGCTTACTATTGAAACAACTCGCCTGTCATCCGGAACGGTGATGCTGTCCGCGCTGTAAGTTCTGCCGATCTGATCTATAGCGCTAAGCGAATAGATACCTTTATCCAGCCATATAGTAATGCTGCTTCCCGGGAACACCCGGAAATCATCTATTACGATATTCTCGTAAAGGCGCGCTGAGGAGAGTATCAGCGTATCAAGCGCGAATCCGTTAAGTGAATTAGCCAGGTTCAGCAGGTAATGCCCGTTATCGACATTCGGTCTTCCGAAAGTGATGTGTTCCAGATCAATCTCAATGGTATCCGGGGCGTTCTTCTGGTAGTTTCCAGCTATGCCGTAGGAGTTGCCCAGCTCATCGAAAGCGAGGATATTGCATTTTCCGGAAGGCAGGGAGAGGGAAACACTCGAATCGGATTGAAGAGCAGCGGTTATCCAGCTGTTTCCTTTATCCGATTGATCTGAGCCCCAGATATACAGGCTGATTATCTCTACTTCTTTTACGTTGTTAACAAGAGTTAAATTATGAATATCTGTCACATCCGCAGCGGAACCGGACAGAAGGAGAAAGATCATAAATATGTACTGATGAATAATGTACTCCTTTCCGGCAGGATCATATCCGGATAATATTCATATTGCATTGGAATATAACAAGTAATCCGGCAGCATACCCGAACTCATTATGCGGGGCTATGTGCCTTCAGTGGATTTGAGCCTGAAGAGAATGAAGCGGTCAACCGTTAATACCGGATGAAGATTGAAGGAGACGAATCTTCTCCATTGTTCCAGCTGATCTGCTGATAGTTCAGGAGTTATATTTATCGAGGTTAGAAGCATATCCACGGCCAGGTGGGTTATTCCCCTGTCCGAGAGTATACTCACTATCTCTTCGGATTCCATACCGCTCCACAGCATCTCCATCAGTTCAAGCGGCACCACTGCATGATCGAAAACAGCGTATCCCGGAAAATAGAACGGACGATTCATGTTGAGCAATAATGTGGTATCACTCTCAGATATGTACAGTTCGCACTTCTGAAAAAAGTCATAATAGAACGCGTGCTCATCAAGATATGTTTCATCATCCTGAAATTCCCATGGTCTTTCATGCTCGTACAGAGTCAGTATCTTTTCGGCAGACCAGATCACGCATACTCCGATAAGTACAAGAGCTGCGGTTCTCATTATCCTGTTTCTGCCTGAAAGAAAGCTTCCGTATGCTTCGGTTACCGGAATGGAAAGCATTACAAGACCTGGCAGGAGGTATCGAACCCTGACCGCCGCTCCGTTTGCGATCAGTGTAATAAGCATGTAAAGAAACGGCAGAAGGAATTTCCGCCTTTTGTTCCTGACAAATGGAAAAGCAAGAATGGTGCCCGCCAGCAGCAGAGGTCCGCTTGCTCCGTCGAACAGTCCCGGATTGTTCCATTGACCATGAAGTGATATCCGGACGGGAAGGAGGATGTAATCCAGAATCCCGTTGAGAGAAGTGCTGACAGGGTTCATTGCTAAATACTCAGCCGCTCTGCTGCTCAGGGGGATATCAGGACCGAAGATTCCCTGAAAGAGCGGATATACCGGGTTACCCCATTGCAGGATATTCGGGACAGCCCACCATGCCGTGGTAAAAAAAGCTGCGAGAACGGAATACAGAACGGTTTTTCGGGACATATTTCTGAAGTACAGCGGCAGAAGGATACAGACGGATAGAAGAACAATGAATCCGTTGTACTTGCAGCAGCTCGCGCCTCCCGCCCACAGTACCGCAAGAACGGGATTGCCATTTTTCCTTAAAAGCTCCAGATAGGAGAGCAGAGAGAAGAAAACAAGAAGAGAATCCGAATAACTCCATGTCGCATTTCTGACTAGTTCAGGAATGCTCATCAGTACGATCAGTGAAATGATTGCGGTCTTCTTCCGGCCTTCACGCAGGAAGTAGCCGACAGGCACGGAGCAGAGGGCAAGGAAACCGAGAAGACTTACCACTCTTGAGACATTAAATCCGAATGTTCCCCCGGCAAGAGTATAGAAGGATTCAACCAGGTACGGATAACTGAAAACTCCTGACCAGTCCGGTCTGATTATTCTTCCGGCATCAAGCCATATCCTGGCCTGATAAAGATGATGGATCATGGCATCTCGGGACACGGGAGGAAGAAGCGCTAAGGGGAATAATACCAAACCGCAGAGAGCTATCAGCGCTCCGCCCCTCGGCATAGTGAACCGTCCGGGATGAATCCATAGAAGAGTTCCAGCTGCAAGGATTCCCCACAGCAGCGCGGGTACCAGAAAGCCTGCCCATCCTGCGATAGATAGAAGGAAGAACATCAGCAGGGTTCCTGCGCCGAATCTGCCTGCCCAGGACTGTGATTCTGGAAAAAGCAGAGCTCCGTATCCGCTGATGGAGAGAGCGGCTGCAAAAAGGAAAACAAGGGCAGTGATGATTGTGATCATACCAGTTTTTTACTTGAGAGTATCTTTTCGGCAATAACAAATACTCCCGCGAGAAGCAGCTCTGCTGCGGTTGTCAGAAGACGAATTGCGATTACTCCCACAATAACGGTCGGCCCGGGAATAAAGGCTGGAAGAACCAGAAACAGCACACCTTCGCGGATACCGATACCGCTGGGGGCGAAGAATGCGGCCAGACCGATTAATCCTGCTATACTGTATATACCTGTAATGGTAAGGTAATACCTGAAGTT
>JBDLJP010000122.1:0-6547 GCA_039714295.1 Candidatus Fermentibacterota bacterium | reverse complement strand
AACCGACTCTGATCTCACCCTTACACTCACCACCAAAAGCCAGTTCTACGCTGATATAATCATCTTCAGAGGGCTTCTGACCATACTCATCTCCCTGAAATATAGAGTAGACAACTGCTTCTTCGGGTGAACGCATACCACGGGAAAGGTACTCTGGGAGCTTTATGAAAAAATCCCTGATCGAAGCTGATACTTCTATCCATTCAGCGACTGTGTAGAGACAGGATAGTTCCTTCACACGCTCTTCCTTCTCCCAGTCACTCATTCTTCTGAGGGCGTCCACCTGAACACCAAAGAAAAGGTAAATCCCTCCGTGAACACTCTCGACATACCCGACTTTCATCGGGATCGGTGTTGATTTGTTCACCTGTGTAGCAAACATTGCGATAACACCCCTTGCTCCGTCATGCACTTTTTCAATGGCATTTCGAAACGACTGAAGTGAATCCGGGTCAAGAATATCTGCAAGATGTGCTTCGCAAGTTTCATCGTTCGCAGGAGAGCAGTTTCGTTCAAGCAACGGGCTGACGTAGATCGTTTTCTCATTTGCGTCAATAGCCAGCAGAAAGTCAAAGCTGCTTTCAATGAGCGTATACAGGCTTTCAAGGCGGATCATCAGTATTTCCCTTCAAGCAGAATATTCGGTGATTCCTGTAATTCAGCTCATTAGATGTGGAATCGAGGTGTGCCCGTCAAGCACCGGATTCTCCCGGAATATCAGCTGCAGATGCATATCGGCGTCCGTGGTTCAGATCAGAAAAGAAGTGAACTGCTAGAGTAAAGAACGACGTGCGGTCACTCAAGGGCTATTGATCACTATATCCTGAAAAGTATCTTCTCGCTGCTGAACATCCTCAAGGTAATGTAAATGAGAACAGCCGCAAATACGATACTGGATAGAGACGCCGTTACAATACCGCTCCAGCTCGCACTCTGCATGAGTATTTCTTTCAAAACAAGCAGAGAATTGATAACAGGAGTTGAGAGCATCCATTTCGGAGCCACATCTCCAGTCTGCATGGTTGCCATTCCCATTATCATGACTACGAAGTAAAGGGGCATGATCATCCCCTGGCCCTCTTTTGTATTCCTTGCGAAAGTTGAAACAATGAGAACCATGCTGGCTACAAGAACAGCCAGAGGAACAATGACGATAGCGAACTGGAGGATATGAATCGTACTCATGCTGTAGCTTGAGATAGCGGCACCCGACGCACCGAACATTCCCATGAAATACTTTGATCCGATGATAAGCCCGACCACTGAACTTGCCGCTCCGACAATTGCGGCTATCATCACGGACATCATCTTACCGATAACTATCGAAAGCCTGCTGACCTGATTAACCAGGGTTACAGCCAGAGTTCCCCTCTCCTTCTCACCTGCAACCGTATCCAGCCCGACTTTCATGGAATTCACAAAGAGGTAGATAATAATGAAGAAGGGAAGGAGAATACTGATTATCTTCCCGATTACACTGCCTTCCTTAGCGAGATCGTACTGCATAGGAGATTCGTTCAGTGTAAATACGGTGAGTATCTCCTCCGACAGGTCTTGCTTAAGGATTCTTTCGCTGACTATCTCTCCGTTGAGTAAATCCATAACTTCACGGATTCTGTTATAGGCATACAGTGAGTAATCTGCAGTGGAATTGAAATAGACGGCAATATCGAAAGTGCTGCATCCTTCCAGGTCTTCATGGAAATTGTCGGGCATAACAAGAAGGAGTTCCTTATCCTTTTCTGTAATTGCCAGTTTAACCGCATCAATCTCGCTCAGTTGTATAATTTCAAGTTCGGTGTTGATCGCTGCCATCGCTTCAATGAACAGTCCCATTACTTCCTCGTTACCCGCTCCTTCGTAAATGCAGATAGTTGATCTGAAAGAAGTGATATCAGAATCTCTGGATGCACCCATCTTTGCCATTACCGAGTACATCACGGGGAGCATCAGAAGAGGCAAAAGAACCAGCATAGCCACCATACGCCTGTCGGTGAAGATTCGCCTGAGTTCCTTTTTAAGAATGATAATGCTGTCACTGAGCATGGGGAGCCTCCCCCCCTTCTGTACCCGGAAGGATGTAGCCGAAGAACACATCCTCAAGACTGTCCGAGGAACTGTTATCAAGTATATCCTCAAGCGAACCGACTTCTTTCAGTTCACCTTCAACCAGTATCCCGAACCTGTCACAGATCTTCTCTGCAACATTCATAATGTGGGTGGATATTACTACCGTCTTTCCTTCCTGCGCGTACTTCTTGAGAAAATCGGTGACCGATTTTGATGTAATCACATCGAGACCGTTGGTCGGTTCGTCGAATATGATCATCTCCGGATCATGGATAAGGCTTATAGCGATGGCTGTCTTCTGCTTCATGCCTGTAGAAAGCTTATCTATCTTCTTATGAATGAAATCCGACATCTGAAGCTCATTGAACAGATAGTTTTTTCTGGATTGTATATCATCTCTGTTCATCTTGTTGAGCGCACCGAAATAATCCATCATGTAATCCGGAGTAAAGAATCCATCCAGTTTCATGTCCGATGTAAGAAAACCTATCCTGGACCTGATGATTTTCTCATCCTCCAGAACATTGTACTGATCCATGAATACATTTCCACTGGATGGCTTGATCAGAGTGGAAATGCATCTAAGAGTTGTGGTCTTTCCTGCGCCATTTGGTCCGAGAAGCCCGAATATCTCACCCGGTATGCATTCAAAGGTAACATCTTTAACTGCTTCAACGGTCTCTGTGATATGCTTTTTTCTGTTCTTGTATACTTTGCGAAGATTTTCAACCCTCAGCAATTCTTCCCCCTTTGTTACTGCCCGAAGTGGAATTGAGTATTGAATAATACGGAGGTATGGATTTTAATGCAAATTTACAAATAAATCATCGTAAAAATAGGGACGGAGGGGTTTTATTCTGTTTCATTGAATAACTTGAACTAACTGGATTTCAGAATGGGCTTGACAGAACAAGTATTATTAGTATACATATGTTTAGTATGGCAAGATTACCAAGACTCATAGTACCTGGAATCCCTCATCACATTGTCCAGCGCGGGAACAGAAACCAGACTGTTTTCTTCTCTGACTCAGATAGATACAGATACATGCTGCTTATACGAAATGCGGCATGTGAATATGGGATATCATTCCTATCGTGGTGTCTGATGGATAATCATGTTCATTTAATCGCTATTCCAGAAATGGAGAAATCTTTCGCTTCCTGTTTCAGGAAAGCCCACTCTCAATATTCATATTACGTTAACAGCCAACATGACTGGAGGGGTCATCTCTGGCAGTGCAGATTCCATTCAAGTCCACTTGGTCCTTCTTATCTCTACAATGCAATACGTTACGTTGAGCAGAATCCAGTCCGTGCAGGAATGACCCTGAACCCATGGGATTACCGATGGTCAAGCGCCGGTTTTCATACTGGCCAGAGAAAGTACGATCTTCTTCTACACAGTACCTTAAATGTTCATATCGATATTGATAACTGGCAGGAGTATTTATCAATCAACCCGGAAACAGTTCAAACACTCAAAATTCGTAAAGCAGCAAAGATGAACAGTCCTGTGGGAAAACAATGGTTCATAAAGCGAATAGTGAACACTCACGGTGAAAACTCAGTTCCCAATGCCAGAGGACGCCCTCGCAAATATCCGGACCACAATCTGTTATCCTGAGTTACATATACGATTTGATGGAGGCTTTTCACTCGCAATTGCAAATTATTTGCGTTTTGCGAATAAAAAGCCTCCGTCCCTATTAAATTACTCGGAAGCGTTCAGTACCTACTTCAAGGATTTCCCTGCGGTATTCCTGAGAATGTGTCATAGGCGGCTGGATAGAAGCTGCCCTGGCATCTGCAGAAACGGGAATAAGAGTTCCCTTTCCATCCCAGTCCCTCTCCTCCCCGGTATTCCAGTAGAACCGTACAAGATCTCCGAGTTTATCTTTAACAATGCTATCAATATTATCAACCGAGACATCTATACCGAATACACCTGCAAGAGCTTCAAGAACCTCCACTCCGGTTTTCCCCGACGGCGGAGTTACAGCTTTTGCGAAATCGGTCAGGTTCCCTTCAAAGCTGCACCTTGTCCCGGAAGTCTCGAGGAAGGTCGAACCAGGAAGTGTAACATCAGCAAACCTGGTTGTTTCAGTATCGGTCCAGTCCATTGCTGCAATGAATTCAGCATTGCGGAACCATGAACCAGGTCTGTTGTATTCAAGGGGGTTCTCTCCGATTATCAGCGCTGCTTTAATCGTTCCCGCCTCAAGAATCTGCTGTAATTCCTGACAAGTTGCAGCTCCCGGCAGCTCGATATCAACCGGGATTCTGCCGGGTCCAAATGCGGGATCGGCTCCCATTACTTCAAGACCAGCACTGTTTGCGATCAGCCTGGGAAGAAGCATATTCGAGAACTTACCCGCTTTTCTAAGAAGCAGAACCAGGTCGGCGAATATTTCCATGTCATCCGGTGATGAACCCTGTGCTCTATCCGGACTGTGGATGAAAACAATGTTTCCCGCATGCCGGATCAGCTCAGCAGTCTCAAAGATATCAGATTCCTCCGCACCGGACCTTGCAGCTGCCTCTTTCAGATCAACTTCTCTGTTAAGAAGGAATCTCTCGCTTCCGTCAATGTCTGAAGGAGAAATATCACCATCATCTATGAGAACCTGCATAACAGCATTCCAGAAAATAGATGCCCTGCCTCTCATGGGATCTACAGCAAGTGCGGCAAGGTGCTGATCCATGGAATCCAGGGATGAGTTTGATACGATGAGCTTCGCTCCGTTCTTAACAGCCCCGATAACATCAACTGCAAGAATCAGATGATCGGACTGGAGGGATGTATTGTTGCAGATGATCAGATCAGCGTTTTCAATGCAGCTTCTGTCTGAAGTAGAAGCCGTGAATCCAAACGCAGGATCCAGTACGCCGCTGCGGCTCCCGCCTGAGAGTATCGCGAGCGAACCGATATTGTTCGTTCCTATACCCTCTCTTGCAATTCTGCCTGCAAGATAGAATTCTTCGTTTGTAAGTTCGGGAGATACGAAAACGGCAACATTTTCCGGGCCATGCTCATCGGCCATCTGTTTCAGAGACTCTACTATTCTTCCGTTCGCTTCCTCGAATTTCACCGGGTTGTACGAGTAGCCATCCTTTACAACCGGACCTCTGAATCTATCCTGCTTGATGAAGTACTCCTGTCCGAACCGGCCGTATCTGCACAGATACTCTCCGGGAATACCGGGAGATGCTATGAAATACCTTCCAGTACCAAAGGATCTCACGAGGATCTCACAACCGAGTGAGCAGAAACCGCAATGGGTTTTAACGTCTTCAGTCTCAAGGCAGGCCCTTCCGGAGAAGGGGAATTTAACTGTAAGGGCGCCCGTAGGACAGGCATCAATACAGTTACCGCAGCTTACGCAGCTTGTGGAAACAAGCGGATCGTTCATGGCAGGGCGCATCTCTGTCCTGAAACCTCTGCCAACGAGCCCGATAGCCGAAACAGGAAGTACTCTTGCGCATGTCCTGATACACCTTGCGCATAGAATGCACTTGTTCGGGTCGTAAGAGATATACGGATGACGGTCATCAATTTTGTGTTTTCGGACATAACCCTTGAAATGCTCCATATCCACGCCGTATTCCTCACCGTATAGCCTGAGATCACAGTCATCGAATCTCACGCAGCCGCACGACAGGCACCTGTCACACTCATGATCATTATCCTCAAGCTCAAAACCTGTCGACACTTCCAGAAAGCTATTACGTCTGTCATCTACATCTATCTGATGAGCTTCGTGACGTGGTGATTCTTTTACATCACCGAGCTCTGCCTTACCTGGTTTTGACCAGAACTCCTTATTGACAACGAAGGGATAAGATTCAAGATCCTTATTCAGAAGCCAGGACTCAATAGCTTTTGCTGCTTTCTGACCGTCCCTGATTGCATCAATGGCAACGGTGGGGCCGTCATCAGCTGCATCTCCTCCGGCAAATACACCCTCAATATTGGTCTTCATTGTTTTTGCATCTATGACATAGGTATTCCACCTGGTAAGATCCAGCTTACCTTCATCCGTCTCTACAAGACCGTCGAGAACAGTATTCTGACCGATAGCGGAAATAGCCAGATCGCAGGGAAGGTCGAATTCCGCGCCCTCGATAGGGACGGGGCGGCGTCTTCCTGAATCATCTGGCTCACCGAGTTTCATCCTCTGGCAGTGAAAGGCAGTGATCATGCCGTTCTTCTTTATTATCCCTGTTGGAGCAGCCAGCTCCATTATTTCAATGCCCTCTTCCAGGCAGTCTTCAATCTCCATCTTATCCGCGGGCATTTCAGCTCTGGTTCTCCTGTAGAGAACGATAACCTTGTCGGCATTAAGCCTCCATGCCATCCGGGCCGCATCCATAGCTGTCTCCGGCGCGTACGGGCACGCTCCGGGCGGAGGGCACTAAGGCAGGTTATTAAGCTGCTAGTGCGTAGTTGTCATCATTGGCAACTAAAAGTTTGCAAT
>JBDLJP010000121.1:0-6645 GCA_039714295.1 Candidatus Fermentibacterota bacterium | reverse complement strand
TGTTATACCAATGCATTAAAAATGGAGGAAATATGCAGATTGATCTTGATAATGTTTCGTATATAGGAGAAACACCGGAAACTATTCGAAAAAGCAGATGTCGAATAACAATACCAAGGGTATTCTGATCCTGCTGAAAAGAAATTCACGCTTATCGTTGGAACAGCTACAGTAATACTTGGGCTTCTCTCTCTGTATAAGGTTCTTCTCTGAGAAGAATGAATACTCAGCTGATAGAAGTGATAGGACTATTGACCGAGAACATTGATATTCCGGAATCTGCTATGCTGCCCCATTGGGCAATCCGGTGGACATAATCATCCTGGAAACCGGAGAGCCCGTTGTAGGCCAATCGGATTCTCTGGAGATCTTCTTCGCTGCAGTTACCAGACTCAAGACAGGCATCTATCATGCAGAAAAGCTCCTCCGCGATGAGTGATGCCGAATAGCCTGCATTGTCAAGAAGAAGCTCAAGATCTGTCTCATCCCGCAATCCTGATGCTTCCCGGAGTTTTTCTGGAATTACATGCCATCTGTAGTATGCAAGACAATCGAATGGTGAATCGTACTGTTCATCCGTGTATTCACTGAACCAGCTGTTCTCCTGAATATCGGACCTTGCAAAGGAATGGTGCCTTACGAAGAAGCCGGCATTAGCACAGTCTTCCGAAATCATGGACATGGAGGTCTCCTGCCGTTCCCAGAGGCCTCTGACATGAATAGTACCTTCTCTGATTTCCCTTTTCATTGCTGTCTCCTTCCTGTTCATTCCTTTAGGTAAACATACGTATACCTAAAGGAATGTCAAGCGGAGATATTCGAAACGCTTTTCGTCCCGGATTAATTCAGGACTGTCACCGTTTTCTTCAGCTCTACTGATCCGTTGGAAAGTACTACAAAATAAACTCCGGATTTCCATGATGACACATCAACTGTCTCTTCCCAATCGGGTTTACCCGACCACACCAGACGACCGGAAAGATCATAGATTCCGCAATCCCACTCTCCCTGCGGCGGTGTAAGGAACATTATGCCCTGAAGAGGATTCTGCCGGACTATACTCCCAGCAAACAATTCTGAAGGACTTTCTTCACATGACGTTCCAGTGGAGGAAAGAAAAGCCCAGGAATGAAAGGGTTGACTCTGCTGGTCCTGCAGACCCGTCAGTACGACAGGTGAAGGCGAGATTGTATCCATATAAACGGTACTTACATTGTACACCCTTTCTGTAAAAGGCTGCTCCCAGATAAGATTCCCGCTCAATGCATCAACCAGTGTAATCCTTTTCCCGTTTACGCTTCCGCCGACAATACACGGAACCCATGCTCCTCCGGCATAAACTGAATCAGCCCAGGCTACACTCCACGTATTAGAACCTGTAGCGTAGCTCCACAGGGTGGTGCCAGTAGCTCCATTCAGGCAGATTGTGCCTGAGTTATCCCCGGCTACAGCGATCTCGGCAATTCCATCTCCATTTAAATCGGGGCCCGATTCGACATCAAGAAGCATTCCGCCAAAATCCCTTGCCCATAATGAATCACCACCAAGACTGTAACACTGAACCTCTCCGCTGAAGGAACTGCTGACCAGCCAGGGAACTGTATCCTCACGATCAACAGCAGACACACACATGACGTCACCTCCTCCATTCCTGTTCCAGATAAGGGAACCGCTGGATCCGTCGACCAGTTCAAGTGTGTAATCCGTGTATGAACTTCCCCCTATTCCAAGGTAAATTTCCTGCACATCATCACCGGTAACATCTGGTACAGCAAGCACATCCTCAACAGCATCCGCTGTTGTTCTGGTCCAGAGAGTATCACCGGAAGCTCCATTAATGCATGCAGCAGTAGAGGTGTTGGGACCGCCCGTAGAACCGAATCCACCGATGAATTCCGGAAGATCATCGCCGGTCTGATCCTCCATGAAACAGCAGCTATAGCCCCATCCGGTCCCGCCGGGAATGTTCTCATACGCGCTCCATAACCATATAAGAGATCCGTCTATCCCCGAAATCAGTATCAGGCATCTTCCCGGAGGAGCGTATCCGCCGGGTGTCGCCATCAGAATGTCTCCATACCCGTCAGCATTCATGTCCTGCACTCCTGTGAGACCCTCATCCTGGTAAATTCCGTTGAACTGATCACTGGTCCAGAGGGTATCACCGGAGGCACCTGACAGGCACCAGAGTGTAGGCTCATCATCAAAGTAGTTCAGACCGCTGGCCACATCAGGAACACCGTCCCCGTTGATATCACCGATTGCAACCGTCGAATAAACACCGCCGCTTGTAACATTTGCCCACAATGTATCCGGAGCACTTGCAGTAAGAATCAGTATCATCAATATCATAATTTTTCATCTCCTTCAAGTGTTTTACCAAAAGATATCCGATCTGGCGATCCAGCGGGGTCGAGATCCGCTGCGGGGGATCTTAATACTCCCGAAAGCGTGGCCATCAGTATTCTCATATCGTATCCCGGGCTTCGTCGCAGAACATAGTGGGAGTCGAGCCTGATCTGCAATCTCTTATCCAGTCTTCCCTTCCGGAGAAGCAGTAACTGCGCGGGACCGGTCCATCCCGGTCTTACGGTCTCGCGGAGTGAAGTGTCCAAATCCCTCAGAAGAGAGGCGGGCAGCGGTCTCGGTCCAACGAAGCTCATCCTGCCGGTAAGTATGAGAAATAGCTCAGGAAGTTCATCCAGATGCGACAGGCGAAGAAACCTCCCCCAGAAGTTGATCCTGTGAGTCTCAAAAAAGACCCGGCCGGTCTCCCTCCCGCTCTTCATGGATCTGATCTTCGGGTGTGTATACTCCACTCCGTATCGTCCCAGGCGCTTTGACAGATGAAAGGGTGGAAAACCGATGAAGATCGAAGAGATGATCATGACGGCAAGAATGAGAGGCAATGCGATTACGATGAGAAAAACGGCTGCGACAACTTCGACCGGGCGCGGCATCAGAGTTCTCCTGAGCCGGTAAAGGCTCTGGCTGCAGAGATGAACTGATCTCCCCTCTGGAAAAGATCCGTAAATAATGGCGCTCCGCTGCATCCGGGAGAAAGAAGAAGAATACCATCTTCACCCGGATCCAGACAACTGATCCCGATGTTAACGGCTTCATGCATATCCCCGGCAGTTCTGATCCGATCCTGATTCATCCTGCTCAATGCGGTTCTCAGCCTGATTGATGCGGGGTCATCGCTGAACAGTATCACGAGATGAACTTCAGCTACGATAAGGGAAGCCAGAGGATCGTAATCGAGGTTCTTGTGCCCTCCGCCTCCGGCGATAAGCACGAGCTTGCTGCCATCCAGATTTTCAATAGCTTTCATCACCGAGTCAGGTGTAGTGGCAGCGGAATCGTTAATCAAGCGGATTCTTCCGTATCTGCCTGCGAACTGGAATCTATGAGGTATGCCGGGAAAGGAGGCTATTCCTTCTGCAATACTCATCGGATCTGCTCCTGCTGCAACGGCACAGCATACAGCAGGAGCAATGAGATCGAGATGGACGGGCAATTTCATGTGATCCGGAAGAGTATCGACACGGATGAGTCTGATCGCGGCGGGATCTCTCCAGACCAGCCAGCCGTCCTCTATGAATGAACCTTTTATCTCCCTCGGAGACGCATATGCAGAGGAGAAGTAATATCTTTCCGAACTGCCGGAAACCCCCGATAAAACCGGGTCATCATAAGGCAGGATGATGATATCATTCTCACTCTGGTGCCGTACGATGGTCTCCTTGTCGAACCTGTACTCTTCTGTTGAACTGTACCAGTTCATGTGGTCGGGAAAAAAATTCAGCCAGCAGCCTGTATGGGGTGATTTCCGATGAAGATTCATTTCCGAAAGCTGCCAGGATGAAAGTTCGAGAACCGGGCAGATAGAAACATCATCGACAATCCGCAGCGGTGAAACACAGTTATTCCCCGCCGCCACTGTCTTCACCCCGGCAGACCGAAGTATATGGCTCACAAGGTGCGTAGTGAAGCTTTTTCCTTTTGTCCCGGTAATTCCGACCCACGGTACTGATACGATCTCGCAGAATAGACCTATCGGGCTCTCGACAGCCGTACCTGCATCCGCAGCTGCGGTAAGAAATCCGCTGCTGCGCTTAATGCCGGGATTCCTTATTACCATGTCAGCCTCAATGAAATCCTTCATGTTGTGGCCACCCAGTGCAAACCTGATATCCATCCCTTCCAGCTCTGCAAGGGAGTCCTTAAGATCGGATTCATTCAAGAGATCTGTCACGGTCACTCTGGCACCATGATCATGGGCAAAGATGGCTGCGCCCACGCCACCATCCTTTGTGCCAAGCCCCATTATCAGAATATTTCTGTCCTGCAGATCCTCAGAGGATCGAAAGAGTCTCACACCAGAACCCCGAACAAAGCCCTGTCAAGATCATGGGAATTAAGATATTCGGGGTACTGCTCAGTATACAGATCATACAGCTTTTTCCCCACATAATAGTCGTCATCACCGCTGCAGACCGACCCGCACTGCTGCCTGGAGTTGAAACCGCTCCAGTTAAAACCTTCACTCCACATGCAATCGGGTTTTGAGCGTCCGATGAATCTCTGGCATGAATGAACCATTCCATGAGAATCTACCAGCGCAGTGGCACTGCCTGCATTGCATCTGAGTTCAGGTATCCAGTTTCCCAGAAGAAGTCTGTGGTGCCCTCCCAGCCGTATTGATCTGGAAGATGCTTCCGAGTAAGCGTTCTTCAGAAGAATGTACCGTGCAGCAGGCTGCAGTGGTTTGGTATCCCGATACAGGAGGGAGATCGAAAGCTCTGACAGACCAAGTTCGGAGGTGATGAAACTAAGCAGTTCTGGAAGATGTCTGGAACTTTCGGTGTCCAGCACAGCGTTCAGATAGACGGGCAGATCCAGATCCATCAGCATTTGAACACCTTCAATTACCATTTGGAAAGTTCCCCGGCCATCCGTGGTTCTGCGCCTTCTATCGTGAAGAATCTCGGGACCGTCAAGCGATACCACGTGGATCAATCGCCGCTCCCCCCTCCAGTCCTTCAGACGATCTGCAGGTAGAACTGTGGCATTTGTGTTCACTACCACTAATCCATCCGGAACCTTACTTAAGAAGTGACAGGCTAAGTCCGGCAGCAGATCCTTCTCCATCCAGGGCTCCCCGCCGGTGAACCTGATCTGTGGTCTGGCAGGAGGATTGCAGCTGCAAATATGATTCGTGAATGATTCCACTATCCTTGAAAAGAGACCGTGATCACCGCGATTTCCTCTTTCAGGGCAGTAACAGTACGTACAGACGCAATTACACTCATCTGTAGGCATAAGGTAGAGGGAGCTCACCATCAGTACCCTCCCCTGCAATCCCAGGGTGTGATCTGTTCGGGAAGAGTAGCGCGGCAGAAACATGCCCTGATATCCGTTTTATCGAATTGCGAAGCAACCCTTCTGAAAAGGTCCAGCCGCCACTCCTGCGCAGGATGAACCGGAACCTCACCGGGGATGGGATAATACTCCATCATGCGATCGTACATTGCTTCCGGAAGCGCATTTTTCATCCTTGATTCTATGGACCTGTTCATCCTCATCGTTTCAAGTCCTATAGCGAAGGGGTTGATTTCCATCACCCATTCCAGAAGCTCCGACAGCTTTTCCCCGTCTGTGATGCCGGGTATGACTGGATCAATTCGTACAACTGTCCGTAGCCCTTCCATCTCAAGCAGGTCCCTGATAAGTTCGGCCCTGTCCACCGCTCCCGGAGCGCAGGGCTCAAGTATATCGGTGATACTATCGTCCAGAGTATTCAGCGAAATACCCACAAAGGATCGGTTGCTATCACATATTATCTTAATATCTCGTCTCAGCAGCAGGCTCCGGGTTATAACGTAGAACGGCTGCCCTGTACTGGAGAGGTGCCTGACCAGCGAACCGGTTCGGAAGTGTTCTTCCTCGCATGGCGGGTATGGATCGGTCCATGGGGAAAGGTAAAGCGGAATATCGGATGCTGGTCCCGCGAAGATCTCCTGTTCCCGATCCGTCGGTCTGATTTCCTCCGAATGCCTCTGCTCTGCAATACAATATACGCAGTTGAAGGGACATCCGGTGTAGAGATCCGCTTCACGCAGATTCGGGCACTTCCCTTCGTATTTAGGCATTTCACCTCTCTGCTGCAATCTAACTGATATCCGGAGCTTCAGCCCCGGTCTGGAATACGGAATGAGTTAAAAGAAAACAGGGACGAGAATTCTCTCGCCCCTGTCAGCTTACTGTCTGATCAAATCAGTTGATTCAGACTGTATCCTCTAATACGCGGAGAACTTACCTGTGCGCTCGTTCCACTTGACCAGGTAGTACCAGCCAAGAAGGAAGAGTACCATTATCCCTATCGAAGCTCCATAACCGACATAATCCGGCAGGAAAACCTGTGCTTTCATACTGGCTGGCAGTGCATCATACAGCGGAGTAGCGATGTACTTGGTGGCATAAGGCATAGTCAATGCAGCTCCAATAATGGCGAAATAGAGCTTGATATGCCCTTCACCTGCGCGCCAGAGAGAACCGATAATACAACCACCTGCTATGGTCATACCCACACCGAATATTACGCCGCCAAGAATAGCGGGTAACCAGAAGTGCGGCCATACC
>JBDLJP010000120.1:0-6740 GCA_039714295.1 Candidatus Fermentibacterota bacterium | reverse complement strand
AGATAAATACCGATACGATATGTACTTACGAAATGGATGATAATCCGCCGTTTGAACTTAATCCGCAGGCACTGGATATCGCCCTCGAGATAACGATGCTGTTGAACTGCAAACTCGTCAGCGAGATCCACATATTAAGGAAGCAGTACCTGGACGGATCAATACCTGCCGGTTTCCAGAGAACCACTCTTCTCGGTGTGGACGGCTGGATCCCATTCGGAAATAGACGAATTAACATTATCCAGCTTGGACTGGAGGAGGATGCGTGCCGTGAAGTAAGCGATTCAGGGCATGAACGTGTATATCTGACTGACAGACTTGGAATACCCCTTATAGAAACTGTAACGGCACCGGAGATGACCACTCCCTCAGAAGTAGCTCAGGTTGCTGTCATCCTCAGTAATCTGGCGCGTTCTTCAGGAAAAGTCCGAAGAGGGATTGGCGCTGCAAGGCAGGACGTTAACGTTTCGGTAACCGGTGGATGCAGAGTGGAGATAAAAGGTGTTTCTCGAATTCCCGAGATACCTCTGCTGGTTCATAACGAAGCATTCAGACAGGTTTCACTGCTGGAGATAAAGCAGGAAATATCAGCCCGGGGAATCACTGATTCCACTTTCAGTTACGAGAGTTTTAATGTTTCGCGGGACCTTGCCGGAACTACTTACAAATATGCTGCTGAAGCTCTGAAAAAGGGCTTTGTAATACGCGCAGTTGTTCTAAGAGGATACCACGGTCTGTTTTCAAAAATAACTCAGCCAGGTCATACTTTTGCCGGTGAGATATCCGATAGAGTCCGTGTAGTCGCTTGCCTGGACACTCTTCCTAACATTGCCCACGATGGGGAAGATGAAGGCTGCAGCTTCTCTCTTTCCGAATGGAATGTATTAAGAAAGATAACAGGTGCGGGACATAAAGATGCAATAATTGTGGTCTGGGGATCGACTGACGATATAGAAACAGCGGTAAGTGAAATAGCATTGAGGGCAAAAGAAGCTATTGATGGAGTACCAAGTGAGACAAGGCAGGCGCTGCCTGACTGTACGAATGGATTCGAGAGAATACTGCCCGGGCCTAATAGAATGTATCCGGATACCGACCTGCCGCCCATAGCCGTAACAGAAGAGATGATGGAGCGAATATCATCCATCCTTCCCGAGCGGCCATGGGAGCGTGCAGAGAGATACGCTGCCTCGGGTGTACCTGAAGAATCCGCTCGTCAGATGAGTATTTCGAGTATGAGATATCTGTTCGATAGAGCTGATTCTTTATCTCACTACTCATCGCGTGCTCTTATGCACTTCTTTCTAAGCACTCTTCCTCATCTGAAGGTTATTGGAAGAGTTCCCGGATTGACTGAAGATAATGTTATAGAAGTTCTCACCGAAGCCGGGAATCGTAAACTATCCATTGAAGCAGCAGCTTTCATTCTTGAGAAAGTGTGCGGTCAGGGGAATACCTCAATAGATGAATTAATCAAACACCTGAAAATTCCCGAAAAGAATGAACTGGAAGAGGCCGCATACAGCATAATGAACGACGCCGGTCAATTCGATTCACTTCTGATGGAGCAGTACATTACTGGAAGAGTACGGGAAAAGTTCGATTTGATACCACCCGGCAACTATGTACTGGAAATTGTCAGAAAAGTTATACATACGCGAAATGCTGACTAAGCATCCTAGCAGAACCGAGAAAGAGGTGATCCCAACTGTCTTCTGATGTTTACAAAGGCTATCAGGGCAAAAGTCTTGAGTGCCTGAAGAAATTCAGTGTAGGTGTATGGTCAGATGTTGAAATCAAATCAACAAGAGGAGGTTTCAAAGGGGTAATCCTTCCAAGATCGGAAACCGCTGATAACAATCATATAGTTTTGAAAATCCACAACGGTTACAATGTGGGACTTGGCGTGGATACCATAGAATCCATTACGGAATCGGGCAGGAATGAAGCTCATTACAAGATCCCGGAAAAGGAATTTCCGTTCGATCCGTCAAAACCTAATGTAAAACTCTTCGGTACCGGCGGCACAATAGCCTCAAGACTGGATTACAGAACCGGTGCTGTTATTCCTGCATTTTCTCCAGGTGAACTCTACGGATCCGTACCAGAACTCGCTGATATATGCAATCTTAAGACAGAGAAACTCTATGGAGTATTCAGTGAGAACATGGGCCCGGAGCAGTGGAAGGGGACAGCTGAAGCGATAGGCAGAGAAATAGCTGCCGGTGCTGACGGTATAGTCATCGGTCATGGTACGGATACCATGCACCATACAGCTGCAGTTCTTTCATTTATGCTACCCGATTCACCGGTTCCTATCGTAATGGTCGGTTCACAGAGATCGAGCGACCGTCCTTCCAGTGATGCCGCGATTAATCTTATGAATGCCACCTATGCCGCTGCGCATAGCGATATAGCGGAAGTGATGGTCTGTATGTTCGGTCCTACAAGCGACCAGTACGGTCTTCTGCACAGAGGTACAAGAGTCAGAAAAATGCACTCCTCCTATCGGTCGACATTCAGAACTATCGGTGATATCC
The DNA here is from genome assembly GCA_039714295.1 of Candidatus Fermentibacterota bacterium. GTDB lineage: Bacteria > Fermentibacterota > Fermentibacteria > Fermentibacterales > JCC-6 > Aegiribacteria. The sequence continues at coordinate 4,200 of JBDLJP010000120.1, read as the reverse complement.
CGCTTGCAATGGTTGAAAACGGAAAGATTACACATCTGAAAAAAGAGTACAGGAAAAGACGGAAAGAACGCAAGGTGATAATTAACACCGAATTCGATTCAAGGGTCGCTATTGTTTATTACTACCCGGACATGAAACCTGATATCATCGAATCACTCATTGATAATGGCTATAAGGGAATCGTTATAGCGGGAACAGGACTCGGACATGTCAATAAGCCTCTGTATCCTGCAATAAAGAAAGCATGCGATAAAGGTATACACATATACATGACGGTTCAGACGCTGTGGGGATACGTACAGATGTTCGTTTACGATACCGGACGGGATATCATGGATCTTGGCGTATTTCCGGCATCAAACATGCTTCCTGAAGTTGCATACGTAAAACTCTGCTGGGCTCTGGGGCAGAGTCACGACCGTGATGAAGTTTCGAAGATAATGCTGACCCCTGTAGCTGGTGAGATAACTGAAAGGGAACCGCACAACGGATATCTTATACTGCAGGGTGGTATTCCGGAAGTTGAGGAATTCATAAGCAAGCACAAAAAGTAGGGAAGAATATCGGTGCTTTGAATCCATGAATTCATCTGCTGTTGACCCGGGTCCTCAGGAACAATATTATAGTTTCGTGATAAAATATATTAGTTATTGCTCAACTGTTCAGGATATGCACAAAACGCATATCCTGGAACAGTTTTTTTGTACATGTTCACCCTTTCCCTGAAATGACAGGCACATATCCGAAGGGAGTTTTAAATGAACATTGAGATCAGTGGAAGGCACTTTGATCTGACAGATGCTCTTAAGGAGCATGTCGAGAATAAACTCAATACCATAGATAGGTTCTATGAGGGTATAAGCGATATCCATGTAATACTGGAAGTAACCTCCGGAACCAATCACGTTCATATACAGGTGAGAGGAAACCACATCAAGCTTGATTCAAAGTCGAAAGCCCATGATATCTATTCGGCTTTTGACGACGCGTTTGATTCAGTTGAGAATCAGGTCAGGAAATTCAAAGACAAGATGCACAGTCATTCTCACAGGAAAGATTCAAACGGTTCTTCACTCAGCTACTATGTTGCCGCCGAGGAGTCTGAGTTTGATGAGGGCATTCTAATCAACGATACGAAAAGAATACCTGCCCTGAAAACCGAGGATGCGATAATGAATTACGAAATTGAGCAGGAAGGCAATTACGTGTTTCAAAACACAGAAACCGGCAAGCTCAGTATTGTATACCTGACCTCCAGCGGCAAAACGCAGGTTGTTGAACTGGTAAGAGAACAGAAATAACGGAGTAGAACTGATGATAGACATCCCTGACAGTGTGGACCTTACTGTCGGTAAGCTCTTCGAGGTTCTCGGTGACCGGCTTGAGATGACAACCGTGACGGGTGATTCCGGTTTCGGGAGAATGATAGAATCGCAGGATATCAGCCGCCCGGGAATGGCTCTGACAGGATATCTTCATAAATTCCTTCACGAAAGATTACAGATCTTCGGTGAAACGGAGATATCATACCTCAATTCACTTTCGAAGCCGCGCAGGATATCGTCAATATCATCGATATTTCAATTTCCGATATACTGCTGCATTGTCACTAAGGGACTTGAACCTCCGGATGAACTCGTTCGACTCTCCGAATCCAGTTCTTCTGCTCTCTTCAGTTCAAGAATGGATACTACACCGCTGATACACGAACTGCACAGTTATCTTGATATTGTGTTCGCACCTAGAACGAATGTCTATGGAAGTCTTGTAGAGGTTTTCGGTGCGGGTGTTCTATGCACCGGAAGAAGCGCAATAGGTAAAAGCGAAACGGTTCTGGGGCTTATCGAGAGGGGACACCGGCTGATAGCGGATGACAGGGTTAACGTAAGAAAAGTGGGCAACGCGCTTTTCGGAAACGGTGATTCGGCAATGGCGCATCACATGGAGATCAGAGGTCTCGGTCTTGTTGATGTTTCCGCATTCTACGGAATACGATCCGTTAAGGACAGACAGCAGATACATCTGGAAGTAAGACTCGAGGAATGGTCGAAAGAAAACCAGAATTTCGACAGAACCGGGCTTATTCAGCAGATCAGTACGATACTTGATCTGCCGATTCCCCTGACTATCATACCTGTGCTTCCCGGAAGGAACCTGACTCTTCTGCTTGAGGTTGCAGTTATGAACTATCTTCTTCTCAAGAAGGGGAGGAATGTCCCTGAGGAGGTTGAGAAAGATCTAATCGCCAGAATAATATTGAAAGAGCTGAAATCAGGTAAAAAGAAAGACCTGGAGGATCTGCTTGAAAACTGAAAAAGCTGAAGTGGTAAACAGACTTGGAATTCATGCCCGACCGGCTGCTCAGATAGTCAAGGCGGCTTCGCTCTATGACTGCAGCCTGACACTTACCGTTGATGGAGATTCTGTCAATGCTAAAAGCATAATGGGCGTGATGACACTTGCTGCATGCAAGGGCAGTATCATAGAGGTCACTGCTGACGGTGAGAAAGAGGATGAGGCGCTTAAATCCTTAGTAGATATAATAAAAGACGGATTCGGAGAGGAATAGAACGCGTGAGTATCAGAATGATGGGCACACCTGCCTCTCCAGGAGTATCAATCGGCCCCGCTTTTCTTCTGAATGTTGAAGAAATCAGAGTTCAGAAGAGGACTCTCAGAAAAGGGGAGGAAGTTGAAAAAGAGCTGCAGCGATTCGCTGATGCCCTTGAAAATACACGGGAGGAACTTGAACAGATATCCGAGAATATCAGCGATATCATCGAGGGAAAACAGCTCATTGAGGTTCATATTCTCCTTCTTAACGACCCGTTCATCATCTCGGAGGTGCAGCAGCGGATAAGAGAGAATCTTGTATCTGCTGAATACGCTGTAAGCAGAGTTCTGTACAGCATTCTTGAACGCTTTGATCAAATAGAGGATCCCTATCTTCGAAGCAGATCAGTAGATGTAAGAGATGTTGGAAAAAGAGTGATGGCGAATCTGCTTGGCACAGAGAAGCAGGCTCTCTCCACTCTGAAGAGTCCTGTAATTCTTGTATCCCGCGATCTGGACCCATCACAGACTGCCGGGCTTTCAAGAAAGCAGCTTCTCGGGATAGTAACCGATCTCGGCGGTTCAACATCACATACCGCGATACTTGCAAGAAGTATGGGGATTCCGGCTGTCGTTGCTCTGAAAAATATTGCTGAACAGGCTGTTCCGGGACAGACAGTTGTTATCGACGGTATACACGGGGAAGTAATACTCGATCCGGATGACGATGAGTTCCAGTACTATTCCGAACTGAAGAAGCGTTACAACACAGCAGAAGCGGAGATAGCGCTGAACGCCGAAAGTCCTGCGGAAACAGCTGACGGCAAGTCTGTAGAGCTGTCAGCCAACATTGAGTTTTCGCAGGAGGCGGATCAGGTCACCCGTTTCGGTGGACATGGAATAGGTCTGTTCAGAACTGAGTTCATAAGACTCCTGTCTCCCGAGGCGGAGGAGGAGGAAGAGATGCATTTCAGAGCTTACAGGCACGTGCTGGAGACTCTTGATCCCGATCCTGTGATTATAAGAACGCTTGATCTGGGAGGTGATAAGTTTCTCGATTCCATCCCTACAGCTGAAAAAAATCCGTTTCTCGGCTGGAGGGGGATAAGGATCTGTCTTGACCGCCCTGATAAATTTATAAGTCAACTGAGAGCTCTTCTCAGGGCTGCTGAATACGGTAACTCAAAAATCATGCTTCCAATGATAACGGGATACGACCAGGTGGTGCAGGTCAGGGCGATGCTTGATAATATCGCTGCCAGCCTTGACCGCGAAGGGATTCCGAGAGGGGATATCCCGCCGCTCGGCATAATGATAGAAACTCCGGCAGCGGTTCTTGGAATCGATCTTCTGCTTCCACACAGTGATTTTGTTTCAATAGGTTCTAACGATCTTACACAGTACACTCTGGCGGTTGATAGAGGCAGTCCGTATGTATCGAAGCTGTTTGACTCGCTGCATCCCGCAGTTGTAAGGCAGATCGACATGGTTGTCAGTAAATGCAGGAAAGCAGGGAAGTGGGTAGGTATATGCGGGCAGATGGCCAGCGATCCACTTGCAATTCCTCTTCTGCTGGGATTCCATGTGAACGAGTTGAGCGTACCTATGACGCTTATCCCGGATGTAAAAGAGATGATCAGTGTAATA
>JBDLJP010000119.1:0-6741 GCA_039714295.1 Candidatus Fermentibacterota bacterium | reverse complement strand
GGAGTTGCCCCTCCCTTTACACATAAGTACTTTTCACCTTCAATTCCCCGGACAACACCAAATTCAGGTATACCCAGACCCCAGACTACGCATGGACGGCCGGCTTCGATTTCGCCGGATGCCAGGTCAAATGCAGTTCTTGCGTGAGATTTTGTTTTCTCGTTCCGGTTTCCTTCAGAATAGCAGTCCATTGAAACAAATGACATAGTGCTTCGGCCAAGAGTGCAAACCCCTGAAGCCAGTCTGTTCCAGTCAAGAAATGTCGGTCCCGAAGCGCAGATCCCCTCGTTGACTGCAAGAGCGAATGCATAACCGCTGTAACCCGCTACATCAGTTTTATCGCAATCGATACCGAGAGCATTCAGGCACATTGTCACTGAGCTGACCCATGTAAGCCACCCGCATTCCCGCTCTATTTTCATTGTCACTTCATTTTTCATTATTCCTCATCCCTTGTATCGAGTCGTAACTCTCTGCCTGAATTGATAATACCGGGGGCAATCCGGGATTGTCAATATTTCGGGGAATCGTATGAAAGAACGCGGATGTTTTCAGTACATACCGGGCACGATGATTGACGGAACTCCGCTTTTTCTACATCATGCAGGCAGACAAACGGATTCATGACATTATCCCTCTGCTATACTTCCGGAAGGTGGTTCTATGCTTGAAAAGGTCTACAGACATAATCCCGATACAGTCTTCAGGGAGATAGCCGGTGAGTTCATACTGGTACCGATACATCACAAGGCGGGAGAAGCAGACAGTATTTACGTCCTGAACAAGATGGGCACCCGCATCTGGGAACTTGTAGACGGAAAGCGGACCCTTACCGATATTGTAAGCATGATCAGCGCGGAATATGAAGTAGATTACAAAATAGCAGCGGATGATCTGATTGAGTATGTAAATGAAATGATCGCCTCTGGAACGCTTCTGGAGGTTTGACATGGAGTGCGGCGGACTGCCTGATGCGGGGTATATGCCCTTCAGAGGCAGGATCTATGAACGGGCGGTGGAGGAGCGGATTCCTCTTACAGGCAGCATGGAGGTCACTTCTCGATGCAATCTTCGCTGCGTTCACTGCTACATCTCCAATACTGGTGAAACAAAACCGGATCTGTCACTCAGTGCAATCAAATCGATAGTCGATCAACTAGCAGAAGAGGGTTGTCTGTGGCTTCTGATTACGGGCGGCGAACCTCTCGTCAGACCGGATTTCCGGGAAATATATACTTATGTGAAAAGACGCGGAATAATACCCATCCTCTTTACGAACGGGACTCTTATTACCGAAGAAATTGCCGATCTCCTCGAATCCATGCCGCCGTACTCGGTTGAAATATCCATATACGGCTCAACCGAGAGGACCTTTGAAGCCGTGACCGGGATTCCCGGATCCTTCAACGCATGTATGAACGGGATCGAACGTCTGGTGAAAAGAGGAATCAAACTGCATCTTAAAACCATGGCCATGTCATTGAATGTGCATGAAGTGCAATCGATGAAATCTCTGGCTGGAGAGCTGGGAGTGCCATTCAGGTTCGATACGCTGCTCAACCGCACTCTTGATGGAGACGGATGTCCTGCAGGATACAGATTGTCACCCGGGAGGACTGTCAGTCTCGATGAGCAGGATACAGATCGCAAAAGTGAATGGAATGATCTGGTTAAGAAATTTCCCGGGAAAGCCCGGATACATGACAGAATATTTCAGTGCGGCGCGGGTGTGTGCACTTTTCATATTGACAGTACCGGTCTTCTGAGTGTATGCATGATGTACAGGGAAAAGAGCTTCGATCTCGGAAAGGGAACTTTCAGGGACGGTTGGAGGTTATATTTACCGAATGTCCTTGCCAGGGAATGGAGCAGGGAAGTGCCCTGCAGAACATGCACATTAAAATCAATGTGCGGCCAGTGCCCCGGATGGGGATATCTTGAACACGGAGATCCGGAGGAACCTGTAGATTACCTCTGCAAGGTTGCGCATATGCGTGCAGAGATGCTTGGAATATCCTGTGAATCAGCTACATGAAGTACACATAGATTTGGAGAATGAGAATTGAAAGAAAAAAAGAGAGAGTATTCAAAGCCGAGGGTAGAGAGAGTTGTACTTGCCCTGGAGGAAACCGTTCTGACGTTCTGTAAGGGCAACGGAGCAACCGGTCCCATGGTGGGATCCTGCCAGCAGCCAGGCGGTCCCGGACCATGCCAGATCAAGGGAACCTGATCCCGGATCTGAACAGGCCCGTTCAGAAATCAATCTGATAATGACAACAGATAAAATAACACTGAAAATCGCTGATATCACTTTCTGCATAAGCGGCAGCTCCATAGGTCTTCAGTCGCTTCGATCCGCACGATACCATGATTTCATCTGTTCCGATCCTGATCCTGATGTCAGCATAACTCTCAGAGATTCATTCCGCGATATTTCTGAGCTGTCGCTGCCGGATACGGATTGCGTCTTCGATACCGGTACTGTATGGCGTCTGTACGAATCACCTCATTCGGTATCGCTGGTTCTTACATCTCCTGTGGGCGGTCCTCTTCCATACAGAGTGGCGGTATTTGACAGAGATATCTCCACCGGGGAAATAGCGAGCATCGCCGGGTCAGGCGCAGAAACTGAAGACCGCTCTCAATACGACCCGCTCGAGTTTCCGTTGTCAGAGGTTCTGATGGTTTATCTGCTCTCGATGGGAAAAGGATTGATGACCCACGCGTGCGGTATCAGCGACAGCGGCCGGGGACTGCTGTTCCCCGGAAATTCAACCGACGGCAAGTCAACTATCGCCCTGCAGTGGAGGAGCAGCGCATCGGTTCTGAACGATGACAGAATAATACTGAGAGAGTCGGAAAAGGGGTTCCTGATGTACGGTACCCCCTGGCACGGAGACCTGTCCGACGTCTCTGCGGAGGGAGTTGTGCTTGAATCGGTTGATTTTCTGAGGCATGGCAGCGACAATATTTCAAGAAGAGTATCGGGAGCGGAAGCTGTTTCCATGTTGCTCCGCCGTAGTTTTCTGCCGCTCTGGAGCACTTCCGGGATGGAATTCTCCCTTGATCTCTGCCGGAAACTGGAAAAATCAGTCCCCTTTCATGAACTTCATTTCGTTCCTGATGAGCGTATCGTTGATTACATCAGATGCAGAAACTGAATCTGGGCTCTTCCGATCTTGCAGAACTGGCAGCCGAAGTGTTCGATCGGGGCGGACTCATATCATTCGCAGCGATGGGCTCGAGTATGCAGCCCACGCTGAAGGATGGTGATCTGCTCACAGCCGCTCCTGAAGATCCAGCTTCGATAAACAGCGGAGATCTCATAATGTACAGAACCGCTGAAGACCGCGCTGCAGTTCACAGAGTATCGGATGTCAGCAGGATCTCCTCCCATTCTGAGGTTATTCTATCAAGTGATTCCAGTCCCGATGTTCTTTATCGAATTTCCATCGAACAGGTCATGGGGAAAATTATCTCTGCCTCCAGGGATGGCAGGGCTATCCGGATCGACTCTATTGCTTCCGATGAACCGCAAACCGCTTCTGTTCGTCTTTATGCCGGGTTCAGATCCGCAATCAGGAAAGCGGCTGCAAGGGTGTTTTCTACCGCATCCGGGTTCAGGTTGTACCGAAAGCCCTACGCAGCCATCCTGCGACCGTTAGTGAAATACGAGATCCATCCGGCTGAACAGTATTCTGGAAATACCGGAACACAATCCAGATGGGACTGGCTCGATGCGTACCTGTTCGGCAGAAAAATAGGATCAGCACAGCTTATACGATTCGAGCAGGGCACGGCGTTCGGTGAATTCCCCTGGCTCTTCAGCATGAGGGTCAAAACGCTTTTCCGCGGGGGTGGTGTTGGAAGAGGTTTAACAACACTTGCCGTATCCGGTGCTGAAGCCTCAGGTGCCCGAGTGATCGGGCTGCTTGTCGATGAAACCAATTATCGAGCTGTAAAACTATACGAATCGATGGGTTTCGAAATCATTCCATTCGATAATGTCAATTCAGATCTGCGTGACAGAATGGGATCAGGGAAAGCAGTGATGCTGCGGGATTCCCGCAATAATTCCTGAAGAACATACCGGAGAAACTGATAACTTTATCAGCCAATTGTCAGGTAATAGCACTCCACACCTGTTTCGGTTTCAAGTACAGTTCTGAGTTCTTCTCTTTCCCCGGGGCCCTTGCAGATGAACTGAGCTGTGCCGTCTCCCTGTGAGCCAACCCCCTTTCCGCCCCAGGCGAGGCTCCCTGCGATTCTGCTGTTCAGTATCTCATGAAGTCCGGGAGCTCTGAGTTCCGAAGGACATACCGGCGCGACCATTTCATCGAAGATTTTCTGTGCCTCTATCATGAGTCGTCCCAGGTCTTTTGAATCTCCCCTTTCAATGGCATCACATGCTTCTGCGGTTATCCTGTGATTTTCGCTGCCAAGCGCCGTTCTGATCTGCATGTTTCCGCTCATAAACGCGAAGTTCAGCTCTTCAAGAATTCTGCGGGTGTTCTTTCTGCCCTGCAGATCCACGATAAGAATGTGCAGAGGCCCTCCGGGCAGCAGCGGCGCGGTGGTCATATCATCTCCGTCGAAGGTGAGCAGAACCGGGTCAAGCCCGTAAGCACATGCCTGATCCATTCTCCCGCAGTGAGAACCTGCACGAAGTTCTCCCCGGTAGGCCAGCTCCATTTCCTCTTCGATCGAAAGATTGAGTGTATGAATCCTGTTGAATGCCCGGGCGGTCAGAACACATACTGCCGCAGATGATGAGAGCCCTTTCTTCATAGGCAGAGTTCTTCGGTAAATGCGCAGTCTCAGCCCGAGGTTCGGATGATTCTTCAGAATGACAGATGCCGTACCCGCCGCGTAAGAATCGAATACTGCTGATTCCGCCACCTCTCTGAGAAGCTCCGGTTCTGAAGGATAGGAATGCATGGGCTCCCCGGAACCGTCCGGGCGAATCTGTGAGATGTGAAATCCTGTCGATGCAGGTTCAGCAGTTCCGTAAATGCCCTGGTCGGTCCCAGCTACGATACACCGCCCTGTCTTTACTGAGGGGTCGGTTGTCCTGTATTCACCCGCCCAGTCGGAATGCTCCCCGAACAGGCAGAGCCTGCCGGGGACGAAGAGATCGATCTTATTCAATTATCCTGTCTCCCAGCTGCTCTGCTTCCTCTGAAAGGTTGAATTTCTTCATGGTTTCCAGAGCAGGTCTGCCAGTTTTCCTGTCCCAGCCCCTCAGATCATAGTACTCGTCCATCACGTTTCTGAATTTATCTCCATCCATACCCACTTTGTTTCCTGTCAGAGGGCTTGTCTGCTGCTCCGTCCGTTCGAAGTACGGGATCACAGATTCATCGTCAGCTCTTGATCTGTTGAAATTTCTGACAAGCAGTGCCCGTTCAAGCTGAATAACTCTCTCCGATGCATGGTTCAATTCAGCATCCGTCCATTGAATGCCGGTGAGTGAGGTGAACATGTGCCGCTCAAAGGCTGGTCCCTCCATTTCACCCGCCCTCGCGAAATTATTTTCTGTTCTGCGTGAGTAGATCCTGGGGAAAACCTGGTCACCGACTGTGAGGGAATCCTTCATGACTGACCGCTGACCATGCCAGTATGCAGGATATGCCTTGCCCTCATATCCGCTTTCCGGGTCGGCGCAGGTTTCCGATCCATATACATTCGATGAGACTTTTTTAATTCTGTCCCAGGTGAGACCATGCTCAGGAGAGCAAATCCTGCTCCATCCCATAATGTTCTGTCCATAGCCGTGTGCGCTTGAGATAGGATCCCGTGTATCCACTGCCCACTGCAGGGCGCTGACTATCCAGTAAGGGAAGAAAACGTAATTAATTCTGTCTCCGTGACCGTCCCAGTGCCCCGCATAACCCCAGGCAGGGAAGAGCTGTTTGAAACGCTCGGATCCGATACCGAGAATCCTGCTTGCCCGGGCGGTACCCTCTGACAGTGCGGAGCGGAATTCTCCTTCCCTTCTCGATATTCCTCGCAGAAGAAAAGACCAGAACCCGGGGGAGTCGAGATCAATTTCCATTCCATCGATCTTATTAATCACTCCATCGTTCCTGAGGTAGCGGAGCCACGGGACAAGACCAATGAGAATCTCCCAGTGATTAAGCCCTTCATCGTTTGCTATCTGACCGATCTCGAACCCCGCCTCAAAACCAAGTTTCCAGTCATAAAAAGTACCCTCAATCCCCGGAAAAAGCCCTGCAATACAATCTACCTGTCCTGATAGATTTTTACCCTTCTGAAGGACAGCCGGTACAGTCGTGTAGAACCTGGCATCGTAACACCTGACCGCGCACCCCTGGGTGCAGGCCTGGTAGCGCTGTCCGTACTTCTTTACCTTATCACTGTCCAGCTTCGGTATGTGCGGCCATCCATGTGATGCATGAGCTTCGTTTCTTACGAGCCTGCAGACCTCACTGAACCTTTCCGGTTCCGCGACTGGAAGAGGGAGAGTTCCATGCACGGCTATTGCTTTCAGATTTTTCGAGCCCATCACCGCTCCGTAGCCCCCCTGCCCCGAAGCGCTTTCCGTTTCAGTGGCGGCGATTGCTATTCTCACTCTGTTCTCTCCCGCAGGGCCTATTGCGAACACTCTCCAGTCCCTGCCGCAGCGTTCCATTATCCGTTTCTGAGTGAGGTAGATTCCCATTCCCCAGAGTTCTCCCGCGTCTTCAATTGAGCAGGTTCTGTTCTCTACCTTCAGAAATA
>JBDLJP010000118.1:0-6754 GCA_039714295.1 Candidatus Fermentibacterota bacterium | reverse complement strand
ACTGTTTTTTCAAAGACCCCAACGGATACCTGATCGAGATTCAGCGATTCGAGGACCCGCGCTGGATATTCTGAAAGACACACCTTCAGGGGTGTATGTACATGTTCCTTTCTGCATAGGGAAATGTAATTATTGCTCATTCTACTCGGTCAGTGCGGATGCTGATATCCGCACCCGCTTCAGTAAAGCTCTTCTGTCCGAACTCAGAAGAGTGAAGGGTAGAACGATTAGAACCATCTATGCAGGAGGGGGTACCCCTACGCTTCTTCCTCCTTCGTTCTGGAGTGAATTCTTTACCACTCTTTCCGCTCTCTCTGATACATCTGAAGTTAAAGAGTGTACTATAGAGACCAATCCCGGTGCCGTTACGGAAAGGGAACTCATCACGCTGAGGCAGGCAGGCTTCAACAGACTCAGCATCGGGGTTCAGTCGTTCAAGGATACCCTGCTTGAAACCCTTGGAAGAGTACACAGTTCAGACCAGGCAGTAGCTACTTACCGGAGCGCAGGAAAAGCAGGATTCCGAAACATCTCCATTGATCTAATGTACGGTGTTCCCGGACAGACATTGAAAGAGTGGATAAAAGATCTGGAGCATATAGAAGAGATTTCTCCGGAGCATGTATCCTGCTACGATCTTTCGGTGAACAGTGGGACTCCTATTTTCAAATCCATTAGCGCCGGGGTACTTACAAAGCCTGATGAGGAAGCCTGCCGGGATATGTATTTTGCTGCAGATGAATTTCTGACTCGAAAAGGTTATCTCCATTACGAAGTTTCGAATTACGCCCGTGAAAAGGATTTGATTTCCATGCATAACAGCTCGTACTGGAACAGAACTCCATACATCGGATTTGGTCCCTCAGCGCACAGTTTCGATGGGAGAGCAACCAGGAGCTGGAATGTTTCTTCAATTGAAAAATATCTTGATAGTATTGAAAATGGTCAGTTATCCACAGCTGACAGCGAAGTGATTACAAAGGAGCAGACAGCTCTGGAAATGGTGATGCTTGGTCTTCGCCGCAGTGCCGGAATTGACCTGAAGAGGGTTCAGACTGAAACTGGAATCACCATTGACAGAGAATACATGAACTCCATGATTAAGAGCAATAGAGCCAGGCTGTCTGGTACAAAGCTGGTTCCCACTGCAGAAGGTATGCTCTACGCGGATGGAGATTCGGTGAATCTAATCTGACCGGAGATTAGAAGTTTGACTAATTTCCGATGAAACTGCATAATTGCCTTTCCGGTGCCCCCGTAGCTCAGTTGGATAGAGCGGCGGTTTCCTAAACCGTAGGCCACACGTTCAAGTCGTGTCGGGGGCACCATTTTTTTATACCTGTCAAATGATTCCGAAAGCTGTACTCTTGAACAGAAGCATTGATATTCAAGCATCTTGATCTGCCCTCAATGTTTCAATTATCCAGAGAGTTCTAATCCCATCGGGGGTACCAACTATGGGAACGGAGGTAATAAGATATTCTAATTACCTCCGTTCCCTATTTGCAGGAGGGATTTCAGGAAAAGATGTCAGTCTTCCAGCACTTTCATTTTAAAGAGAAGCCCGGACAATATCCCCGCTACAGTGGGAACCACAAGGAACATCCAGAGTTGCGAGAGAGCCTTTCCACCTGCAAACAGTGCGGGACCGAGGCTCCTTGCAGGATTAACCGATACGCCAGTGATCGGGATACCCAGGATATGGATGACTACGAGTGTTATTCCTATAGCAAGGCCAGCGATCTGTGTCGGGGCGCCTTTTCGTGTAGAACCAAGGATAACGGTGATAAACAGGAAGGAAGCGACCAGTTCGAACAGCATAGCTGCCATTAGACCGTACTCTCCAAGGTAACCGGGACCCCAGCCGTTCTGACCGAGACCGCTGAGTGCTGCATCATACCCGCCTATTTTACCGCTGACAATCGTTAACAGAATTGCTGCCGCAGCTATAGCTCCCAGACACTGCGATATGATATACCCCACAAGGTCTTTCACATCCATTCGTCCTGCAACGAAAACACCAATACTAACTGCAGGATTAATGTGGCAGCCGGATACAGGTCCGATACCGTATGCCATCGCTATCAGTGCGAAACCGAATGCGAAAGCTATGCCAAGGAACCCAACTTCCGCTCCAGCCACTACTGCGGTACCGCAACCGAGCAGCACAAGGGTGAACGTACCGATAAACTCTGAGATGTATTTTTTCATACTCTCTCCCTGGTTTAAGTGCAACATAGCATCAAGAATATCTTTACAATACACAAGGCTAAATAACTGTGTCAAGAAGTTAACAGTTGCTGTTGCGATTGTTTTCTCTTGTCTGTTACCATTCAAACATCTTGATTATATCTACTGCAGCGCGGAAACTGCCTGTTCAGAGTAGAGAGGATTGTATTGCATGATTTTATTCGGAAGAAAAAGAAAAGTATCATGCCCTGCAGGGAAATGGACGACTCTTATCTCGAATTTCGGTACAGGTATGCCGAAGACATTCACTATAGCTTTTCACACGGATTCCCACCGAGAGATATCCGGAGAATTTATGGAGAAGAAATCCATCTGGATTTTTCCCGGCAAGCCTGTTCGAGGTTCAATTGTGCCTTTAATGGAGTTTAAGCGGGACTGGATTAACGGAATCTATTCAGTTAAAGTAAAACCTGATATCGATCTGATCGCAGAGTTCAAGTAATTCCGTATCATTCGTCAGTACAGCGCTTGGAATGTGAGGGTGCATTTTGAAAGCTATGGTTCTTTCCAGATTGTGTGATGTCATGAAAAATCCTGCCCCTCTTTCACTTGAACATCCGATTGTTCCGGAACCGGGTTCGAATGAGGTTCTTCTTGAGGTTCTCGCGTGCGGAGTCTGCCATACCGAACTGGATGAGATCGAAGGTCGTACCGCGCCACCACATCTTCCGGTGATTCCCGGTCATGAAGTTGTGGGTCGTATTGTGAAAATCGGTGATGAGGTGAAAAACAGACGCATCGGAGATAGGGTTGGAGTGGGGTGGTTCCATTCATCCTGCGGAAGCTGCAGATACTGCCTTGAGGGGAACGAGAACCTCTGCAGCGAATTCAAGGCTACGGGGAGAGATGCCAACGGCGGATATGCTGAATTCATTTCAGTTCCCGAGGGTTCCGCGTTCCCAATCCCAGACTACCTGAGTGATGCCAGCGCAGCGCCCCTTTTATGCGCCGGTGCCATCGGTTATCGGTCCCTGAGGCTTGCAGGGATCAAGAATGGAGACAGTCTTGGTCTTACAGGTTTTGGTGCTTCGGCTCACCTTGTTCTGAAAATGGTAAAATTCAGATATCCGGATACGGAAATATTCGTTTTTGCGAGGAACCCCGGAGAGCGGGAATTCGCAATGGAACTTGGAGCCTCATGGGCAGGCGATACATCGGAAGAATCTCCAGTCAGACTCCGCAGCATCATTGATACCACACCGGCATGGAAACCTGTTGTGGAAGCACTTCCAAACCTTGCTCCGGAGGGCAGACTTGTTATCAACGCGATCCGCAAGGAGGACAATGACAGGGAGTATCTTCTTCAAATCGATTATCCTGTGCATCTGTGGATGGAGAAAGAGATCAAGAGTGTGGCCAACGTAAGCAGAGGGGATATTGCCGGGTTTCTTGAGCTGGCGGCTCAGATGAGGATTCAGCCGCAGATAGAGGAATATCCTCTCGAAGATGCCAACCAGGCTCTGTCGGAGCTTCGTATGGGTAATATCAGGGGAGCCAAGGTTCTCAGGATTAAATAAGTATCATTCTCTGTCAGCATAGAAGAACCTGTTAGAGCTGTCAATCCGTATATCATCTCACACTATTACAGTTGATTTTTCCTACCGCTTGACACGGGATTATATTCCAATCTGGCTTTGACGGAGGTAATAAAGACAGATGTGCGGCATAAGCGGAATTATTTCCCGGCAGCTTTCCTCCGGGGAGATTCGAAACCGACTTGAGAGAATGGGTATCCTTCAGCATCATCGCGGGCCCGATGATGCGCGTGAACAGCTTTTCTCCTGTGATGAAACTCTGGTCGGACTGGGTTTCGTGCGGCTTGCGATACTTGACCTTGAAACCGGAATGCAGCCGGTGATTTCAAACGAAGATGGTTGTTCGATCGTATGTAACGGACAGGTTTACAACTATCTTGAGCTTCGGGAAGAAGTGTCTTCGGAAGAATTTGTAACCAGCGGTGATATCGAAGTAGCCCTGCATCTTTACAGGAAAAATGGGATAGAATTTCTGAATTACCTCAACGGAATGTATGCCGGAGCCGTTTTTGATCCCCAGCGGAAAAGAGTACTTCTATTCAGAGACAGGTTCGGTATTAAACCTCTTTATTACATATCCACTGAGGAGGGTTTCTTTTTCTCATCCGAGATAAAGCCTCTTCTTGAAGGCAGCCTGATGGAAGCTGAGCTGGATCAGGACTCCCTGCCCGTATACTTCTCATATCGATATGTACCGGGGGAGAGGACCATGTTCAGGAATATCCGGCGAGTTCCTCCGGGATCCTTTCTGGATTACAGCCTGGAAAGCGGGACTTTCAGTATCAGGCGGTACTGGGAGTATCTTCCCGGCAGGGATGTTACGCTCACCAGCAGTACCGAGGCTGAGGATCATTTTATCCGGTTGCTGGAAGACGCGGTCAGAATCAGGATGAGATCCGATGTAGAAGTTGCCAGTCTCCTCAGCGGCGGTATTGATTCATCTTCCGTTGCTTCAATGGCAGCCGTTCGGCAGCCGGATATCAAGCTTTTTACCGTTTCTTTCGATGACCCTCTTTACAATGAGCTTGATGATGTCAGGGCACTGATGAGCGCAGGGCAGGAAGTTTTCAGCAGCGCGAGACTGTTACACAGTTCCTGTGATCCGGGATCACTTGAAAATCTTCCCAGGCTTATCAGGTCAGTCGAGGATTGTATATCTCTGGGTACTATTCTTCCAACAGACCAGATCTGCAGACTTGCCTCGCGGCACGTGAAGGTTGTTCTGACCGGAGAGGGAGCTGACGAAGTATTTGCGGGTTACAGGAAATTCCTTCTTGATATGGCTGCCGAGGAGATCGGATTTATGTCGGAAAATGAGAAAAAACTTCTTATGAAGGATTTTCCGGAGCTTGAGAACTACTTGCCGCTCAGGGATTCAGATCCGCGTAAGCGGTTTATCCAGAGTGAACTGCTTTTCAATCAGTCTGAATTGTCACGACTGCTTGGAAAAGAAACTGGAGAAATTGCTTTTCCCGAGGATGCCATGCCTTCAGTTGATAGCACCATGCATCCATTGAATCAGCTGCTTGCCATGGAATGCAGATCCAGACTGCCTGATTATGTGGTTCTGAGGCTGGATAAGTTATCCATGCGTCATTCACTTGAAACCAGGACTCCCTACCTTGATTACAGACTGGCCGAATTCGCCTCCGGGCTGCCCGTGCATATGAAACTTAATCTTGCTGAAAGAATGGGAAAATACATCTGCAGAAATTCTCTGCGCACGCATAATGTGGTAGATCCGGCAACTGCTTTCAGGGAAAAGAAACCCTTTACGATACCAATGGCCGCCTGGCTTCTTCAGAGGGATAATCTGCCCGATTTTGTGAAGGAGATATTCCGGGGGGATGAAATCGAAAGCACCGGTATTCTGAACCCGGATATGGTGAAGCAGATATGGAACAGTGTTACATCTGAGGGAATCGGTCCTGGTACTCTTGTATCTGAGGCCGACAGAATATTCGCAGTTCTGACATTCAGCCTCTGGATGAAGGAGTTTGTGGCGTGACTTCCGGTATTTCCATCGAAAGGATCGATTGCGTTTCACAAGCCTACGCTGAGAGTCTCCTTGATGTTATTCTGACCAGAGAGAATTCACTTCCCAGAACTTACGGGTTCGAATACGAGTTCCTTCCTGACCGGATTCTGAATCACGATGACATGTCCCGGTTATATGCTTTTCTGGTAAGCGCGGGGTATAGGCTTGAGAAGGGCATTCATTCCAGGGGAGAGAGAAGAATTGCTTTTGAACCCGGAGGGCAGATCGAATACCTGAGTCCTCCATTGAAAGCTTCAGATATTGCTGATTTCGATGCAACCCTTGAGTGGATTCAGGACATGAATACCATGATAGAAAACGAAACCGGGATCAGTTACATCGGAACCGATTATATACCCGGACGGTATGCTGCCCCGCTCCTGCTTACATCGGAGAGGTACTCCCGTATGCATGCAAGATTCATGAAAATTGACACCAGAGGACCGGATATGATGAAGGGTACCGCGGCTATACATCTTCATGCAGCACTAACTTCCAAAGAGGATATTGAGAAAATGTATCCGCTTTTCTGCGAAATGGCTTCCAGTGAGGATTTCAGAATGTCCGGATCCAGAAGGGAAATATGGAACCGAACGGACAGATGCCGCTGCTGCCTTCCGGATGTAGAGCTTGAGAATAGTGCATTGTCAATGATCGAAAGTATAGTCAGATTCGTTTCTGAAGCGATTGAACTGCAGAGCGGTGAGCGTTTTGGCAGCCTGGAGGGAAAAAACTTTGATGATTTCCTCGTTCATCTGACAACGATTTTCACAGATGTGCGGGTTAATGTTAAGTTTGCTACGCTGGAGCTGAGGACTCCCGATAGCAGACCGCTGGAAGAATTCCCGTATTTATGGCAGCAATTCGTTGAAAGATGCGAAAGCCTGTAATCCCGGTGTTTTCTAACCTTTCCCAGTAATCTGGGTTTTCA
>JBDLJP010000117.1:0-6792 GCA_039714295.1 Candidatus Fermentibacterota bacterium | reverse complement strand
CGTCAGCATAGGAAGGCTTTTCCACAAAGCCGATAATCCGTGCCGATTGACCGTTATCATGGCGTCTGAGGATTTCCACAGCCCGTTCAGCGTTCTCATGCGGAAGTATGACCACGAACCGGCCCTCATTGGCTACATAAAGCGGATCAAAACCAAGAATCTCGCATGCACCCTGAACCTCTTCCTGAACAGGAATAAGATCCTCCTCGATCCTTATTGTTGAACCGGTCATGGAAGCTATTTCATTCAATCCGCTGGCAAGCCCCCCCCTGGTGAGATCCCTCATGCAATGTATATCCAGCTTCTCAATCAGGAGATCGTTAACCATCGAATCGAGAGGAGCCAGATCACTCTGGATAGTACTCTCCAGCTCTATACCTTCGCGGATTGCCATTACAGCTATTCCATGTCTGCCGATATCACCGCTGAGAATCACTGCATCGCCTTCCCTGATTCTTGAAGGAGCTATCTCGATGCCCTCGGGAATAAGACCTATACCAGCCGTATTTATATAGATGCCGTCTCCCTTGCCTCTGTCAACCACCTTTGTATCTCCGGTGACTATGGATATGCCAGTTCTCGAGGCCGCTTCGGCCATCGAGACGACAACCTTCCAGAGGGTTTCCATGGCAAAGCCTTCTTCAATGATAAAAGAGGCGGTGAGCCATTGTGAATGAGCTCCGCACATGGCGAGATCGTTAACGGTTCCATATACGGAAAGAGCGCCGATATCACCACCCGGAAAGAAGAGAGGAGTAATGACATGTGAATCCGTCGCGAACGCCAGTCTGCCTTTCCCCACTTCAATAACGGCACCGTCATGCCTTGAGTCCAGAATCGGATTTGAAAATGCCCTGAGCATTATCTTCCCGATAAGATCGTTCATAAGCCTTCCGCCGCCGCCGTGCGCCATTGTGATCTCAGGGCTCACCGAAATGGGGATGGGGCATATCATCCCGGTTATTTTGCTGTTATCCATCATCTTTCCCTTGCAAGTCTGTAGCGGTAATATGCCGCGCAGGCACCTTCGGAAGAGACCATAGGTGCGCCAAGGGGATGTTCAGGAGTACATTCTTTTCCGAAAGCGGGACATTCAGAAGGTTTTTTATTACCTCTTAGAACCTCTCCGGAAATGCAGATATCCGGTTCGTCAACTTCATGGCTGCTGACCTTGAATTTCCTTCCGGCATCAAATTTTGCGAACCGTTCCCTCAGTGATAATCCGCTGCCCGGAATTCCTCCGATCCCCCGCCACTTCCGGTCTCCTGCCTCGAACACAGTTCGCATAATTTGAACAGCGTCAGTGTTTCCATCCCTGGAAACGGCTCGCATGTACTGGTTCTCCACTTCGGCTCTTCCCTCTTCAAGCTGTTTCAGGCACATATGGATACCCTCAAGAATATCAAGCGGTTCGAATCCGGTTACAACTATGGGTACACCATATTTCTCCGCGATCGGTTCGTACTCTGTATACCCCATCACAGTACAGACATGACCTGCGGCGAGAAATCCCTGTACAGCGCAATCCTCGCCTGATAAAACCGCCTCGATAGCAGGCGGAACCAGAACATGAGAAACAAGCATTGAGAAATTATCAAGTCCCAGATGATCCGCCTGAAGCACAGCGGAGGCAGTGACCGGGGCGGTAGTTTCGAAACCGACTGCAAAGAATACAATCTCCCTGCCCGGATTATCGGCAGCTATCCGGACAGCGTCTACAGGAGAATAAACCATTCTCACGTCTCCTCCTGCTGCCTTGACTCCAAGAAGATCCGCGCTGCTGCCCGGAACCCGCAGCATATCGCCGAATGAACAGAAGATAGTGTTTTCGAGCCTGGCGATTTCTACTGCCTGATCGATGAGCTCGATTGGAGTCACGCATACAGGGCACCCGGGGCCGTGAATAAGAGTGACAGAATCAGGAAGAAGCTGGTCGATTCCATACTTGACAATGGAATGGGTCTGCCCGCCGCAAACCTCCATGATACTCCATTCCCCTTTAACAATCTTTCTGATGAGCCCGGCATACTTAACTGCCGATTCTCTGTCCCGATACTCCGAAACGTACTTCAATCTATTTCCGCCTCTTCAGTGCTGCCTGAGACAGCATCAGAATCCTGAAGCTCGTTCTGTCCTAATCCGGATATCTGTCCAAGATAATCGAATACTTCCATGGCTTCATCCTCATTCAATCTGTTAAGAGCAAAACCGGCATGCACAATTACCCAGTCACCTATCTTCGGATCCTTAATACCCGCAAGGATGACCTCCCTCAGCACACCTCCGAAATTAACACTGCCGGTGACGAAGAGAGGATCATCATTCTCAGATATCTTCTCAATCCTTCCTGGAACTCCAAGACACATCAGTATACTCCTGTCATTATTTTGAAATCATCGTAACTGCTGCCAGAGCCTGCCCCGGAGCAATACCTCCGTCATTAGGCGGAAGGCCTCTGTGAATGAACGGCTCGAAACCACTCTTTTCAAGTATATCCACAACCCTCTTCAGAAGATAGACATTCTGAAAACATCCGCCGCTGAGAGCAACCTTTTTTTCTCCAGTTCTTTCTGCAACCACTGCAATACTTTCCGCAAGTGAATTATGAAACTTTGCAGATATGCTGCCGGTATCAATTCCTTCGGAAGCATCGATGATAATACCTTCAATTAAAGGTGCCCAGTCGATGACCATAGGTGCGCCTGCGGGTTCAAGTATCTCCACAGGATAGGATTCATCTGTCTCCCTCTCCCCTATTGCATACTCAAGGGCCATCGCGGCCTGGCCTTCGAATTCCATGATCTGATGAAGATCAAGTATCGACGCAACCGCGTCGAACAGCCTTCCGGCACTTGATGTGAGAGGTGAATTCAGCTTCGAGGATATCATCTTCTTCATGATATCCGATTCTTCCGGGGAAAACGTGCCTGGAGGAAGGTACGGAAGAGGGTCATCAAACAGCTCCGAGAGAAGACCTAGAGCCGATCTTCTTGGTTCTTTAACAGCTTTGTCGCCGCCCGGCAGAGGGAAGCGCCTCAGATGAGCAATTCGACTCACGGTTCCTCCGGTGATATGAAAGAATTCCCCCCCCCATATTGTATCATCGGTACCGTAACCTGTTCCATCCCAGGCTGCACCGAGCAGGGGCGGTCTTATTCCGTTGTCAAGCATGCAGGAGAAGACATGTGCAATATGATGCTGAACCGGAACAACCCTTATTTGCGATTCTCTCGCCCGTACAGATGAGATGTAATCAGGATGCATATCGCAGGCGATAATATCAGGATGAGTGTTGTAAAGGGCTTCAGTGCTGTTCCATACCTTATCGAAAGCCGCAACGGCCTGCAGGGTCTCAAGGTCCCCGATATGCTGACTGGTAAAAATGTTCTTCCCTATTGAGAGTGCCAGAGTATTCTTCAGGTGCGCTCCGGCAGCTAAAACGGATTCTGATTCCTCATGCTTACTCAGGGGAAGCGGTGCATAACCTCTTGCCCTTCGCAGGACCATTTCCTTCTCCCTGAATATCCTGACAATGGAATCGTCAACATGTCGGGCGATTGGACGGTCATGAACAAGAAATTTGTCCACGATATCCTTCAGCCTGTGGAGGGCTTCAATCTCATCGGTGCAGATGGGTTCATCACTGAGATTACCGCTTGTGGCTATTACCGGCTCTCCGATCTCCATCATCAGCAGAATATGAAGCGGTGTATACGGCAGCATCACCCCGTATTCAGGATTGGAAGGGGAAACCAGTTCAGAGATACGCATGCGTGAATTCGGATCATCGCGCTTCTGAAGAAGAACGATTGGTGACCGGGGTGACTGTAGAGATTTGGTTTCCTCGGGTGATACCATACATAATTCGGAGATATGAGAAATCGATGGAAACATAAGCGCAAACGGTTTCATCTCCCTTCCCTTGCGGGAACGGAGCCGTCTGACAGCAGCGTCTGATCCGGCAAGCGTAATCAGATGGAAGCCGCCAAGTCCTTTTACAGCCAGGATATTCCCTGCAAGCACCTCGGATGCAGCTCTGAGCAGTGCATCATCCCTCCTGTCCAGTACAGTGCCTGAGGAATCCCAGAGTTCAAGATGAGGGCCGCATTGGGGGCAGGCATTTGGCTGGGCATGGAATCTTCTGTCAAGCGGATCTTCATACTCAGTTCTGCATTTGCTGCACATTCTGAACCCGGACATTGTTGTTGAAGGCCTGTCGTATGGAATGGAATTGATTATTGAATATCTGGGACCGCAGTTTGTGCAGTTCGTGAATGGATAACGATACCTCCTGTTCTCCGGGTCAAGTATCTCAGCCGTGCAATCCATGCAGGTAGCCAGATCCGGAAGCACGAATGCCTCCCTTTTTCCTCCAGTGCTTGCTCTTATTTCAAAACCGTTATATCCCACCGCGATGAGGTACTCACTGAGGATATCCTGCACAATGGATACAGCCGGTTTCTCTTCCTGAACAGCCTCAGTGAAAGCCGCAAGATTCTCGCGGGTGCCCTCAACTTCAATGACCACACCCTTTGATGTATTGGAAACCCATCCAGCCAGATCAAAGCGATGTGCAAGACGGTATACGAAAGGTCTGAAACCCACACCCTGAACCGCTCCGCTGATCTCAAGCCTCAGTCGCTGCATATCTAGTCTTCCGGAATAGATTGATCGTTATTGACATGGTGAATACAGGTTATATTCTACCATTCTGAATGGATTTTAACCACAATGGTTCCTCACGAACTGAATGGCAGGTTTCCGATGCATGAACTTTCTCTTGCGCACGACATGACCAGAATCATAGGCAGCGCACTGGGCAGAAAAGTTCACCTTGATCGAGTCAATATTACCGTAGGTCCCCTATCTGGTATCTCCCCTGAATCCCTGAGATTCTGCTTCACAGAAGTTGCGAAGGTCGAGGGATTCGGAGAACCGGAGCTTGTGATAAATCAGACTCGGGCAAAGATAATCTGCCTTGATTGCGATATTGAATATGAAGCGAAGGAATTCTATCAGGGCTGCCCGGACTGCGGCTCCCTGAGCCGGAGAATTATCTCAGGCAGGGAATTCACCGTGGACAGCGTTGAACTTGAGGAAGGAAACGATTGAAATGTGTGATGAAGCAACCGAACAGAAAGTAGACATAACAACTTCAGTCATGAGCAAGAATGACCTCTTTGCCGCGGAGAACAGAGGATTTCTTAAAGGAAAAGGGATCTATACCCTTAATCTTATAAGCTCCCCCGGTTCCGGTAAAACTACCGTACTGGAATCCATGGCTCGCTTCTTCGGGCCCAGAATGGCCGTTATAGAGGGTGATATTCAAACCAGAAGAGACGCTGAAAGGATAGAGAAAGCCGGATGCCAGGCATGGCAGATAGAAACCGGAGGTGCATGCCATCTTGATGCCCACGCTGTAAAACACGCTATGGATCACATGGATCTGGATTCTGACGATCTCGAGCTGCTGGCAATCGAAAATGTTGGGAATCTCATCTGCCCCAGCGGTTATGATCTGGGTGAGAATCTCAGGATCGGCCTTCTTTCTGTACCCGAAGGTGACGACAAAATACTCAAGTACCCCAGTCTCTTCAGCAGCATCAACGTGCTGCTGATCAACAAGATGGATCTTCTCCCCCATCTTGATTTTGATGTGGACAGGGCTATAGAGGAATGCAGAAGCCTTAATCCGGATGTCATTGTACTGACCGCATCGGCGAAGACCGGTGAAGGGATGGAAGAATTCTGCGGTTTCGTGGAAAATCAGTTTTCGGGATAAACAGAATCTGATCTGCGGTACACAAAAAACACTCTGGACTGACGGGAGGCGTACAGGTTACCTCCAGCCGATAATGTGAAAAGGGAAACAGGATTGGGAAATTCGCTCGAATCCTCAAAAGCAAGATACCATTCGTTCATCTGTTCCATCTGCTCCCGAATACCTGTGAAATGATCGATGTTTGCTATATATGTGATGTTCTGCATATCAAGGTATCTCTCCAGCCCCTGCTCATGCAGGATAGTCTGATATGCGTAATTATTAACAAGGCCATCCAGATTTACGACTCGATGCCTGCAGTAATAACCGATGTACCCCGCGTCCCATGATCCTATCACTGTCCCGTCATCAAGTGAGTTCAGATAATCCACAGCATTACGCTCGGGTCTGTCTGAATCAGGGATAACAAATGAGTATCCCTGAAGTCGATCGTGCGCATACACAATATTGAAAATGGTAAGTCCAGCAAGAAGTAACCCTATAATGCCCGATCTGATCAATATGTTCTGCAATCGTGACAGCAGAAGAAATATTGAGACGATGATTCCGAGTATAATCGGGAACCAGTAGTAGGTATAGATATCAAGAAGCGATTCGTACATGAATGAGTAATAGAACAGAAGAAATACCCCGTATATGCAGCATGCTGCGATCACTTCTCTGATCGGAGTAACTGCGGTTCTGAGTATATGCGCAACTGCCCAGACAATTCCAGCGACAGCTGTAAGTGCTATGAAGAGGGGTACTCGTCCCCCGAGTGTGGCAAAACTGATGAAATTCGTCAATCCATGCTGAAAGAAACTGAAATCTCCAGCTGCAAGCAACTGTCCCAGAAGCCGGCTGCCCGCTGCGGATTTAATGTACCCGGAAACTGGAAAGAACCCTCCAAAAACGAGTTTGTTGGTTATCACGTAGAGAATCAGATAAACCATAACCGGAAGCCCTGCCCGGGCCGCATCACGGAACCTTTTGTGAAGAAGGAAAATTATACAGACAGCAACTGCAAGTGC
>JBDLJP010000116.1:0-6807 GCA_039714295.1 Candidatus Fermentibacterota bacterium | reverse complement strand
GGGTCGGTTCGTGGTCATACTTCCGCGTGAGAACGCTGAACGGGCTGTGGAAATCCTCAGACGCCATGATAACGGTCAATCGGCACGGATTATCGGCTTTGTGGAAAAGCCTTCCTATGCTGACGTATTGATGACAAGCAGTATCGGCTCGGAAAGAATTGTTGGTATGATGAGCGGTGAACAGCTGCCAAGGATATGTTGACAAATGAACTGACTGCCGCAGTTGATTTTACTTCGGGAAGTATCCCCGGGCCTGGACTTCATCCTTCGGAATCCTGAGGACCGGTCTTATCAGAGGTCCTTCGTCTTTCGGACAGACATTAATATCAAAACCGAAGATACTGCCTTTACCGGGTTCACTGACAACGTAGACTCGTCCGCCATGCATGTCGACAATCCGTTTGGCTATTGAAAGCCCCAGTCCGATTCCGCTGACTTTCTGACCAGCAACATCGTTGTTTTTGATCCTTACGAATTCTCTGAAGAGTTTCTTCTGATTGGACTCTGATATACCGATACCGTTGTCCTCTACTTCCAGAGACAGCACGCACCTGCTCAAGGTTCGGCTGCGGACAACTATACTGCCGTTCTCAGGGGTGTATTTAATAGCGTTTGTGACGAGATTTGAAATAACCTCACGGATCAGGCGCTCAACACCGCCGACAGTAGGCAGATCGGCTTCAAGGTCAGAAGTGAGTTTCTGTTTTTTATGATGCGCCAGATCCTGATTTGCCCTGACGACATCGCTGATCAGTTCGTTAAGATTTATCTCTATTGCCTGTTTCTTTATCTGAGACGGGTCCTCAAGCTGGGCGAAAAGCTGAAAATCACGAAGGAATGATGCCGCTTCGTCCAGCCTTGCATGCATCCTTTCGATCAGATGCTCCTGTTTCCCGGTGAGAGAATCTCCTAGGAGGGTCTGAAGGCTGTGAAGCAGCATGGTTGTTGCAGAAACAGGAGATTTCATATCATGTATTGCAATGTGGAGGAATGCCTTCCTGAGCTTTGCGAATTCCCTGAGTGAAGAATTGGTTTTTCTGAGCCTTTCGCTGCGTTCCCGCAATGCTCTGTGCGTTCTCTTCAGCTCAATACTGAGCTCTCCTATCACCAGAGCTACAATAATGAAAGAAAGGACTCGAAGAGTATTTGCCCAGAGCGGACACCCGCAATCGGCTAGAATACTGAAGAAAAAGACATTCAGCCCGAGTATAAGGGCCACAAAGATGGCCTTTCTGCCCCACCAGAAACCTGCGAAAATAATCGGTATATAGGCGAAATGAGTATATCCGATACCCTCACCGCGATCCAGATGAAAGTAGGAGGTGAGTATCACAAAAGCTACCATAAGGACAGTTATGATAACGAATCTGTTTGCGGTACTTGGAACACTGTCCTGCAGGATTCCAGGCTGGGGGAACCTGTTCTTATCTTCAGTCATTCAGTCGCTTTCCATGGTATGTATTTCAAGATTAAGTAAGATAAGATAGTCTGAAACGGGTGCACTTGTCCAGTTACCTGATTATCCATAGAGCAACGGAATCCTCGCCGCATATAATGTTTCTGTCACTTCCGAAACCCAGGACGAAATCGAGTGAAGTTCCGGCTTCCAGAATAAGGTTTGAATACTGTCCGGGGAATGCCAGAAGGTAATCTGACCTGCTCGATATCCACTGCCATCCTTCCCTTTCGGATCCCGGCAGTCTTTCCGCAGTAACAAGCCCGTCAAGGTCCAGAATGTTCATATCAGTAATCCATTTTACAGCTCCGATATCGGCTGCTGCCACTGTTTGCGAAGGTGATGAAACTGAGGATAAATACTGTGCCGGTCTTACATCTATAGAGTAAACATCATAAGAAGCGCCCATTCTTCTTTCAGTGAAGATATAAAGACCGGGCAGCATGGAAACCGCAAGGATGAAGACGTTCAGCTTCCTCCTCCGGATGCCTCCAAGCCAGTGACCGGTAGCAAGAACCGCTGCAGTCAGAGCCGGTACGTAATACCGCATCTGAAAGAAACTGTTCGGTTGAAGGTAGAGGGATAGAGCGAAAAGCAGCAGAGGGATAATCGCAAGCGATACTTCAGAACGATTGTTAACTCTGCTCCTCAGCAATCCCGCAATGGAGACAATCGTTGTAAAAAGCAGAAGGGGGGATACTATGAGGAAACCCTTCAGAAGATCGGGCAGCCCTGCACCGGCTGAAGTAAGCCATGACACCGGCTGCTTGGCATAGAATGTGGAAGGCAGGGGGAGACCGGTGGAATGGATGTTCCAGAACATCCAGAGAAGAGCGGCAATTACTGATGGAGCCGCAAGACGGGCGATGAAAGCGGGAGTTTTTTCTTTTATGGACAGGATGAGAGGTATGGCAAGTACAGCAAGCTCTGGTCTGACAAGGAATGCACCCATTAGTATGAGCGATGCACTATTAACTCCGGTTCCATCTCTTACGCATCTCCAGACCGCGACCACAGCCAGGCAGGAGAGGGCTGTTTCCATACCGCTTGCGGCATGGAAGAAGAACGGGCCTGTGAACAGGAGGAGGATCGCGGTTAAAGGAGGAAGCATAAACAGAGCTGCGCCAGCGGCCAGCACCGAAAACAGCATCAGCACCGGAGGTCCACAGGCGGTTCCTGCAAGAGAAGCGATTGCAGAGGGAAGCAGCCATAGAGGGCTTGTGAATCCTGAAGAGGGTTCTGCATCGTTGAAAGTGAGAGGTGCGGATGTGAAGAGACTTCTACCGTAGACCAGATGAATGTAAGTATCATCCATGGGAGGGATACGAAAACTGTCTCCCGAGAATATCAGCAGAATTACCCCTGCGAGCAGCAGCAGCGGAACGGTGCAGTGAGCGCATTTCTTTCTTTTCAGGGGCTTACTCATACCGATTTTATCACCCGTATCCAGCTCATCGTCAAGGGCGACGGGAGATCTTTTTGCAGTGGACAAAGACCCTGCCGAGTGTTAAAATCATGGTATATGTTCAACTGATTACTGAACTACCCGGGAGACTGCTTACTTGAAATTAATCGGAGTTGGAATAGATATTGTTGACATCGGTATTTTCAAGAAACGCCTTGATGACGGTATGATAACCGATCTGTTCCTTCCGGGCGAGATTGAATACTGTTCATCCAGGGCTCGCCCATGGGAAAGCTATGCGGCAAGATTCGCCGCGAAGGAAGCATCCTTCAAAGCGCTCGGTGCCGGATTGTCCCATGGATTGCGCTGGAGAAATGTCGAAATAATCAAAGAGGAGTCCGGTGCAGTATCCGTTCAGCTGAACGGGAAAGCGCTGGAACAGGCAAGAAATAAGCATGTAAAACAGGTACGTCTTTCCATCAGTCATTCCGGAGAGAACGCCATAGCTGTCGTTACTATGGAAGGCTGAAGGAGAATCTGAAGATTGGAGGAGTCAACTTGAGTAATATCGGGTCTTATAACGAGGGAATTAAGGATTTCAACTGGGATATAGCAAAGGATATTCTTGACTGGAAGGAAGGAGAAATCCTTAACATCGGCGCTATGTGTTCAGATAGAATTTGCAATAGAGGAGATGGGAAGAAAACGGCCCTCATCTGGGAAGGTTTCGGAGATAAGAGCGCAAAGTACACTTTCGATGATCTCAGGGTTTATTCGAATGGATTCGCTGACTTTCTCAGCATGCAGGGTATTCAGCCCGGCGACAGGGTCTGTATCTTTATGGATAAGATCCCGAGTCTCTATTTTTCTTTCCTCGGTATTCTCAAACTGGGCGCAATTGCGCAGCCGCTATTTTCTGCATTCGGTGATGAGTCACTGGAAGTAAGGCTTGCAAGCGCGGGAACCAGGGCAATCATTACAACACGCAAGCATGTCAGAAAAGTCCGGAAGATCAAGGACAGACTTCCGGATCTTGAGAAGATCATCGTTGTAGAAGGAAATCCGGAAAAACTCAGAGAAGGTGAGCTCTTCTTCGATGTGGAGAACAGCCCTAAGATTGAAAAATTCGATGTATATCAATCGGAACCGGAAACACCTTCTGTTCTTCATTACACTTCCGGGACAACAGGTCAGCCGAAAGGCGCCCTTCATGTACACAATTCCGTATGGGGGCAGGCACTGACAACCAGCTGGGTGCTTGATCTGAAGGATGATGATATCTACTGGTGTACAGCGGATCCCGGATGGGTTACCGGAACAAGCTACGGTATCATAGGACCCTGGGCTCTCGGAGCCACACAATGTGTTCTGGATTCAGGTTTTACATCTTCAAGATGGTATAAGTTTATTGAGGATAACAGGATAACCGTATGGTACTCAGCCCCTACCGCCATCAGGGCACTGATGAAGGATGGTAATGAGCTGGTCAATACATACGATCTGTTATCACTTCGGCACCTCGCTTCGGTAGGTGAACCGCTGAACGCGGAGGCGGTCATATGGAGCGGTGAAGTATTCAGAGGGCTGAAATTTCACGATACATTCTGGCAGACGGAAACCGGTGCCATGATGATTACGAACTTTCCCGGAATGGAGATTAAACCCGGATCAATGGGCATGCCTTTCCCCGGGATAAAGGCTGCTGTCCTTGATCTTACTACTCATGTACCGGTTGAAGAGCCTGGAAAAGTGGGACTGATCGCCTTCCGCCCGGGATGGCCATCGATGTTCAGGCAGTACTGGGAAAAGCCGGACATCTACAGGAGCAAATTCGTAGGTGCTTCGGAGACTGCCATGCCGGATGCACTCCGGACAGATCAATCCCTCTGGTACGTCTCAGGAGACAGGGCAAGTATCGACAAAGACGGCTACTACTGGTTCGTTGGCAGGGACGATGATGTGATAAACACAGGAGGACATCTTGTTGGGCCCTTTGAGATAGAATCAGCTCTTGTTGAACATGAAGCAATAGCAGAGGCTGCTGCGGTGGGCAAGCCGGATAAAGTCAACATGGAAGTTGTGAAGGCGTTCGTTACTTTGAAACCCGGCTACGAGCCTTCCGATGAGCTTGAGCTGGATATCATGAATTTTATAAGGAAGAGACTTTCACCGCTGGCGATGCCCCAGGAGATCGAGTATCGCGATAAATTACCCAAGACGCGTTCAGGCAAAATCGTCAGAAGGTATCTCAGAGCAATTGAATGGGGAGAAGAGGTTGGCGATCTGTCATCCCTTTCCGACGAATAGGTAAAAGAGAAAGGAGTCCAAATGGATGAAATGAAGGAAGTAGTACTCGACTACATAACAGATGAGTATCTTGATGAAGATGATGATGATGTTTCTTATGATTCACCCCTGATCTCCTCAGGAATTGTTGACAGTTTCTCAATGGTATCCCTGAAAAGATTCCTTGAGACCAAGTACAGCATTAAACTCTCCGATGAAGAAGCTTCACCGGAAGCTTTTGATACGGTGAACTCAATCTGCAATCTGGTTGGCAAACATCTGGGATAAACGGGGGTAAGATCTTATGGCGTTTTCAGACAATACTAGAGACCTGTTTACAGATGAGATTGATAAAATCAAAGAAGATGGTCTCTTCAAGGAAAAAAGATTCATCTGCTCCGAGCAGGACGCGGAAATAGAAGTAGAGTATCCAGAGGGTGCATCCCACGAGAAAGTCCTGAATTTCTGCGCGAATAACTACCTTGGGCTTTCAAGTCACCCTGATGTGATCAAAGCTGCCCACGAAGGTCTTGATACTCGCGGTTACGGAATGAGCTCTGTCAGGTTCATCTGCGGCACACAGGACATTCACAGGGAGCTTCAGGATAAGGTGTCCGCTTTTCTGGGTATGGAAGATACACTTCTGTTCCCATCCTGCATGGATGCCAATTCCGGGGTTTTTGAAGCGATACTGGGGCAGGAGGACGTTATTATAGCCGACAGGCTTATCCATGCGTCCCTTGTAGACGGAATACGCCTCTGTTCCGCAGAGTACGATACTTTCAAGCATATGAACATGAAGCATCTGAAGAAGAAACTCGAACTACACCAGGACAAGAGAACAAGGCTTGTTGTTACAGATGGCGTATTCTCTATGGACGGTGACCTGGCTCCGCTGGACTCCATGGTGGACCTTTGCAATCAATACGATGCCATGCTGCTGGTAGATGATTCCCATGCTTCTGGTTTTATTGGTAAAACCGGCAGGGGAACCCATGAACATTTCGGCGTTATCGATGGTATCGACATCATCACAACTACTTTCGGAAAAGGGCTGGGAGGAGCTTCAGGAGGCTGCGTATCAGGCAGAAGTGAACTTATAGAACTTTGCCGACAGAAAGCCAGACCCTACCTGTTCAGCAATTCCCTTGCGCCGCCTATTGTCAACGCATCCATCAAAGTTATTGACCTTATATCAAGCTCGACTGAGCGTCGGGACAAGCTTGAATGGAACACGAAGTACTTCCGTGAGAAGATGGAGGAAGCCGGACTCGATATGCGCCCGGGAGAGACGCCAATCGTACCGGTAATGCTCTACAATGCAAAGCTGGCCAATGATATGGCAAGAGATATGTATGCCGAGGGTATATATGTCATCGGATTCTGCTTCCCGGTCGTTCCTGCCGGAAAATCAAGAATACGCGTACAGCTTTCAGCCGCTCATGAAAAGGAACACCTCGATAAGTGTGTCAAGGCTTTCAGGAAGATCGGTGAAAAGTATGGAATACTCGGTCTTGGCAAGAACGAAATAATCGAGAAGTACGGCAGATAATCAAAGCCTGATGGGGACACGTACTCGATACGTGTCCTCACTCAACACGCATACATAGTGTGCTATAGTGCGTCCTGCGCCTTTCCTGGACACCCACAAAGAGAAACC
>JBDLJP010000115.1:0-6809 GCA_039714295.1 Candidatus Fermentibacterota bacterium | reverse complement strand
GCGAAAGCAGTCACGGCTCCGGGGCTCCTGCTTCAGAAGCTCACCACAAGAAAAGCGGGAATAAAGGAGATTGAAGTGGCAGTCGCCTCTCTATACGTATCTCTTGGTAAGAATCCGGGACCTGATGTTGAAATACTTGACCGGGAAGAGGATAGTCATGTCGGGGAGGATAATGAAAACCTTTGATACGGGATCCATGGAGCAGAGACTCCAGGAAATCGATGACAGCCTCTGTTCCCCGAAAACCCTTAAGAGTCCGGTGCTGATCCGCTCACTCACCGAAGAGCGCGCCGGTCTGTCAAAAATCCTCAATACCGTGGAAGAAATTGAAGAAGTCAATTCATCCCTTAAAGAGACAAAGGAACTCCTGGAAGATGATGACCGGGAACTTGCAGCTCTCGCCGCCCTTGAGATCCCCGAAATGGAGTTGAAGCTTGAAAAGCTCGAGCATCACCTGAAATTACTTCTCATCCCGCCCGACCCGAATGACAGCAGGGATGTCATTATCGAGATCCGCTCGGGAACAGGCGGTGAAGAGGCAGCTCTGTTCGCCGCGAATGTTTACAGAATGTACACGGCTTTCGCTCAGAAGAACGGATGGTCCCAGGAAATCTTCAGCAGCAGCGGTTCCGAAAGGGGAGGGTTCAAGGAAGTTACCTTCGCCCTGCGTGGAAAAGGCGTATACAGCCTAATGAAGTTCGAAGCGGGTGTGCATAGAGTACAGAGAGTTCCCGAAACGGAAACATCCGGAAGGATACACACTTCCGCCTGTACCGTGGCCGTGCTCCCGGAGGTAGAGGAGGTGGAGATCACTGTCAGTCAGGATGACCTCAGAATCGATGTCTACCGCTCTTCAGGTCCCGGAGGACAGAGCGTAAACACAACCGACTCCGCTGTTCGCATCACCCACATACCCACAGGACTTGTCGTCTCATGCCAGGATGAGAAGAGCCAGCTTAAGAATAAGACGAAAGCTATGAAAGTTCTCAGATCAAGGCTCTTCGCGAAAAAGCAGGAAGAGGAGAATGCCAAGCGGGCCGAGACCAGGAAGAGCATGGTAGGCTCCGGTGACAGAAGCGCCAAGATCAGAACTTACAATTTTCCCCAGGGCAGAGTTACCGACCACAGAATTCACCTCTCCCTTCATTCGCTGAAGGACGTTCTCGGCGGTGACCTTGACCAGATCATCGGGCCTTTGATCGAAGCCGAACAGGAGAGACTCCTCCTGGAGGTTTCATCGGGATTGTGAATTATGCCGGTTAGCCTGACAGTTCTTGACGCATGCAGGTGGGCCGAGACTGAACTGAGAGGGCTCCCGTCACCAAGGCTGGAAGCGGAACTTCTGCTGTGCGATCTGATGAACTGGAAACGGCATGAACTCTATCTGAATCACGAATCCGACCTGAGCGAATCCGTCTTTGCCGGGTACAGAGATTCAGTCCTGCGGCGGAAGAACAGGGAACCCCTTCAGCATATCACGGGAAAGGTCGACTTTCTGGGTCGATCGTTCATTGCGGGACCGGGGGCCCTTATAGCAAGACCCGAAACGGAGTTTCTTACCGAGCTGTTCATGAAAGAACTGTCGGAACCCGGGTACATTCTCGATATCGGTACCGGATCCGGAGTAATTGCGGTTTCGCTGGCTCTGGCGTACCCGGATGCAATAGTGATAGGAACAGATGTCAGTTGGAAGGCTCTGGTCCTCTCCCGCAGGAATAAAGAGCTCTTCCGCGCCCGGAATCTGATGCTGGTCAGAACAGATCTGATTGAAGCGTTCAGACAGGATATCGGATTGTTTGACGGTATCATCGCCAACCTTCCCTACATTCCTTCGGATCTGATACCCGACCTTGAGCCTGAAGTAAGGGATGGAGATCCTCTGATTGCGCTTGACGGAGGAGCCGATGGGCTTGAACTTGTCCGTTCACTGATTAGTTCCGCTCCGGCTTTTCTGCGGAAAGGAGCTGTCCTTGCCCTGGAACTTGACACGGAGCAGGTGGAAACGGTTTGCGAATTGCTTGCGAAAGACCCTCAGTGGGAAAACGAAAGAGCGTTCAGTGATCTTACCGGCCGTCCCAGAGTTGTCATCGCCCGCTTGGGGGCCGGACATAACAACGGGCACTTACGAAACTTGTAAAATCTATTTTCCGAATACATATTTCATTACTTTAAAGTATTGTGGTGTTGTGACAGGAGGAAAATGGGAATTAGTATCAGAAGATCCCGCACAAGACAGGTTTCAGCCGGAGACCTGGTTATTGGAGGCGGAGCGCCCATATCCGTCCAGTCCATGACTAATGTTCCCACCACCGACATAGAGGCTGTCTGCAGACAGCTGGATATCCTGGCGAGCCGGGGAGCTGAAATTGTTCGTGTAGCGGTACCTGACAGAGAATCTGCAGCAGCTCTGCGGAGCATTATCGAAAGATCACCTGTTCCGATAGTATCGGATATCCACTTCGATCCGGAGCTTGCCATGCTGGCGCTTGAAGCCGGAACAGACAAACTGAGGCTCAATCCCGGAAACATAAGACGAAAAGCTGATATCTGGAGAATCGCCGAAAGAGCGTCAGAGCTTGAGGTTCCCATCCGTATAGGAGTCAATTCCGGAAGCATACCGGGTGATCTTCGGGACAAGTACGGCGGTGTGAATAAGGATTCGATGTGGGCTGCCGCAAAGAGACATCTTGTTCTTTTTGAGGAAACCGGTTTTCAGGACATTGTTCTGTCGCTTAAATCAAGCGACCCCATGCTTACAGTAGAGGTCAACAGACTGGCGTCAACTGAATGCGATTACCCTCTTCATCTTGGAGTTACGGAAGCCGGTCCCCCCCTGACCGGAAGCGTGAGAAGTGCTGTTGCTCTTTCAATACTTCTTGCGGAAGGTATCGGTGACACGTTAAGAATTTCACTCTCGGGTTCCCCTGCGAAGGAGCCTGTGGTGGGATGGGAGATTCTTTCCTCACTTGATATCCGGCGCAGGTTTCCGAGGGTAATAAGCTGCCCGACATGTGCAAGAGCCCGGATAGACGTCGCAGCTATAGCCGAATCAGTTCAGGAAAGTATTGAAGGTGTAAAGGGAAATATCTCCATTGCCGTGATGGGATGTGAAGTGAACGGTCCGGGTGAAGCGAGGGACGCGGATATCGCTCTCATAGGAACTCCATCCGGAATACAGTTATTCATTGACGGAAATATTACCGGCGAGCTGCCCGATTCCGATATAGAGGGATACCTCGACGGCATTGTAGATTCATACATACGAAAATCAGAAAAAACCGCGGGAGGATAAAGTGGTGTCTAGCAAAACCGTTAAAATTCAACTCGAGAAAATCCTGAGCGAGAATTTCGAGGAACTTGATATCCGGTTTACCGACCTTAAGGGACACTGGCGTCATGTGACAGTGCCGGCATCGATGGTAGATGAAGAGTTCTTTCGGCGCGGAGTGGGATTTGACGGATCCACACTCGCCGGCATGACCCAGACTGAAGCGGGAGACCTTGTTTTAAGACCCGACTCCAGAAGGGTATTTGAAGACAGGTTCACCGAGAGAAAAACACTTGTGATCTTTGCCGATATAGTTGACCCGGTAAGCGGGGAAGCCTTTTCAAGAGATCCTCGGAGTATTGCCAGAAAGGCAGTCAGTCACCTCAGGGAGTCCGGTATTGCCACGGACAGCTTCTGGGCTCCCGAGTTTGAATTCTACATTTTTGACGAAGCCTATTTCTGGTCCGAAAAGGGAAGCCAGGGGTATCGGATGGGAAGCATAGAGAATCCCGAGAATTCGAAGATCGCTGATACCAAAGGCTTTGTTCATGCCTGCGAATCCGGTTACCACATGATGTATCCCGTGGACAGTCTTCATGATATAAGATCTGAAATAACGATGCTGATGCAGCAGGCAGGAGTACAGATAAAGTACCATCACCATGAGGTGGGCAGGATGGGGCAGAGTGAAGTGGAAGTGACCTTCTCTCCTTTCCTCAGCGCTGCGGATAATATCATGCTGACCAAGCATATTGTCCGGAATGTCGCTCTGAAACACGGTCTTTCCGCGACATTCATGCCGAAACCGGTCGAAGGTGAACCAGGCTCCGGGATGCATTTCCACATGTTCATGACAGATAATCAGAAAAGGATATTCTTTGACAAAGACGGTTACTGCAAACTTAGCAAACAGGCCCGTAGTGCGATTGCCGGGATTCTATATCATGCTCCCGCTGTGTGTGCTTTCAGCAACGCTTCGGTAAACAGCTACCACCGGCTTGTTCCCGGGCAGGAGGCACCTGTATTCAGATTCTTTTCCGGTCCGAACAGAAGCGCTGCAGTAAGGGTTCCATCCTATGCCAGAACGCCGGAATCAATCAGATTCGAGTACAGGGTTCCAGATGGTATCAGCAATCCCTACCTCTCTATGAGCGCGATACTCATGGCTGCAATTGACGGAATGAAAAGGGAATTGGACCCGGGAAAACTCGGTTACGGTCCGATTGATGAGAATGTTTTCACTGATGGTTATAATACGGATAACCTTCACGCACTTCCACGGAATCTTGGAGAAGCCCTGGACGCGCTTGAAGCAGACAGAAAATTCCTTGAAGAGGGAGATGTTTTCACGGAAGAGATGATCGATCATTACATTAGAATGAAAAGAGATGAAGTCGCAAGTTTCCAGGGAAGCCCTCATCCGAAGGAGCATTCCATCTATTTCAGCCTGTAAAGAGAAAAGGGGTCAAAGAAGATGCAGAAGTTACTTGCTCTGATGTTCAGTGTGCTTATTCTCGCTCTCGCATGCGGAGAACAACCTGCAGAGGATGTTCCTGTGGATGAAGGTACCGATGAAACATCAGCTGCGGAGGAATACGTTCTTCCCGAAGCCGATGTGTACCTTGTTCTATCCGATTCAATAGGGATCGAACTTGGTGACAGCAACTATGTTTTCGGTCAGATAGCCGGAGCCGATATCACAGCTGATGGAGAGATAGCGATACTGGATGCTCAGAAGAGCTTTATAAGTATCTATTCTCCTTCCGGTGAGTTCCTTCAGCGCATCGGTCGCCAGGGCAGCGGCCCAGGAGAATTTCAGCTTGCCGTGGGAATAACATTCTTTCCCTTCGACTCGGATGAGAGTACTGTTGCCGATTCCCTCCTCCCGGGGGCTGTGGTAGCAGACGCAATGGGTGGAAAGCTGATCTATTTCAACACCGAAATGGAATACCTGACGGATGTTCAGGGCTTTTTCCCGTCACCTCCCGCTGTTCTCGCAGGTGTGAGCGGTTCCGCAGTTGTCGGTATGAAGCCTGAATTCCTGCAGAACGAAGAAGGCATGTTCATGGGCTTCAACATAGGAAGATGGGAGCTTGGTGAAACCGAACCCTCTGTTATCTACTTCGAAAGCATGTCCCCGTTCGATCCTTCGGACCTGACCACAATGCAGGATGATATTCCTGTATTCGGTGCTTCTCCCGACGGAATTGTCTTAACTTCGAAACTCTCCACCGAGGTTTATGCATTCACCGTCTGGAACCCCGAAGGGGAAGAACTGATTACCGTAACTGATGATGATTTTGTAAGGGTCCGGAAAACACAGGAAGAGATTGATCTTGAAGCCGAAATGGTGAACAACAGGATGATCCAGCAGGGAATGCCCGAATCGATGGCAAACTGGGAACCCGATCCCTACAGATCGGCAATTGGAGGGCTCTGGGTTGATGGTCTGGACAGGATATGGGTAGCAAAAGGAACAGCCGTAACTCCATCCTTTGACGTTTACGACATGCAAGGGAATTATCTTTTCTCCGCAGCCCTCGATGCGGGAGAAAGAGCCAGAACATGGGGAGTTCTGATTCAGGAAAACCGGTTCCTTGCCTTTGATGCCGATCCGGAATTTTACCCGCAGGTGTTCATAGGAGATCTGCCGGGAATGGAAAATGCCGGTATCGAAGAGGAAATTCAGTAACAGTTCTCTAGACTGTTAAGGCGGGGGAAGGCAATGCCTTCCCCCTTTTTTACGGTCTATTTTTCCAGAGGTTTGTGACAGAACCACCAGTCAAAGCACTCATATTCACTTGCGCGTTTTTTCGCGTCTTCTTCGCTTGTTGCCGGCGGCACAATAATTCTATCACCTATTAGTTCATTATCGGGCCATCCCGCTGCGAGGGCTCCCTGCCTGTCGGATATCTGCAGCGCTTTCACTGCCCGCAGAATCTCGTCCATATTTCTGCCCACCTCCTGCGGGTAGTACATTATCAGACGAACTTTGCCTTCCGGGTCGACAACGAATACGGCTCGAACGGTATTTGTCCCCTTCCCGGGGTGCAGCATTCCAAGTTTCAAAGCCACGGAATCGTTTGCGGCTACGATAGGAAATTGAATTTCAACATTCAGTTCAGATTTTATCCATTCAACCCACTTGATATGAGAGAATACCTGATCGATAGACATACCAATCAGCTTACAGCCAAGCTTGTCGAATTGACTGTATCTTTTCTGAAAGGCTACGAATTCCGTTGTGCATACCGGCGTGAAATCGGCAGGATGACTGAACAACACGAACCAGTCCCCCTTCAGATCAGCAGGAATGCTCATCGGTCCATGAGTCGTCTGGACATTCAGCTCTGGAAATTCATCTCCCAGCAGCGGCATGTTGAATTCTGTCTTTTCCATTGTTCCACTCCTTCTTTTCAAACTGGAATGACTCTATGAACATAGACTAACATTCTCCTGGAGGGTGCGTCAAGTTAATCTGATCTTCACAATACAGTCAGGTGATTCAGCTCCGAAAGAAGTGTTTCGGATACATGCGGTT
>JBDLJP010000114.1:0-6846 GCA_039714295.1 Candidatus Fermentibacterota bacterium | reverse complement strand
CCTGCCATCGGGATTGAACTGCCGGGTTCTGGGACATTCTTCGGAGCATGCGAATGGGTCAGAAGCGGGTACAACCTGCAGGACAGCCGCGACAACTGGGAGAATAACTGGCAGAATGTAGCTTGTCAATGGCTCAGGTCCCCCGAATGCCAGTTCGCAATTGATGCAGTCGCTTCGGTAATTATCGTTCTCGGATGGTTCGGAGTAATTACGGGCTTCACTCTCGTAACCGAATGCGGTCATGTCGCCGTAGCGGACGTGAAACTCCCCCTCATAGCTGGAACCACCTTCCTTTGTAACCAGATTGACAACTCCGGACATTACGTTACCGTAACGCGCACTGAGCCCGCCGGTGATTATGGAAGCTTCTGAAAGGGCGGATAGCGGAACACTTGAAACAAAGGCATTTGTCACAGGAGATCGCATGGAAACACCGTCAAGAAGGAATGCGACCTCTCCTGATCTTCCCCCCCTGACATGAATCTCCCCTCCCTGCGCTGTAATCCCCGGCTGCCGTTGAACAATATCCAGTACGCCGGACACAGGCATTGTTTCTATTTCGGAGCGGTCAATAACATGTATGGTGGAAGGAATGTTCTCTAGAATCAGGCTCCTCTGATCGCTGACCTGAATGACTGTTTCTCCAGTGGTGAACTCCTCAAGGCTGAAATCGATACGTGAAATCTGACCGGATACTACTGTTACTCCCTCTTTTGTGAAGGAACCCATACCCATCATCCTGGCGGTAACTGTGTAAGTGCCGGGTGAGAGACGGGGAATGTAGTATTCTCCGTTGCCATCAGTCATCGAACCGAAAGGAGTGCCTTCAATCACCACGCTCGCACCAACTGCCACATCTCCCGAACTGCTGCTGACAAACCCCGCAATAGTACCGGTAGTCACAGCTGAAGCTATTCCTGAGATCAGCAGAAGGGATATGATGACTGGAAAATGCAGTGCTGAGCGCCTGCAGCTGAAGCTCTTATAAAGCTGATTTTCATGCATTCGATTACCGGCCTTAATAGTTACTGTGAGAATGGTCTTCCCTATCATGGAATACCAGTTAAACCGAGAAAGAGTCAACAGAATTTACACCAGTTAATCTGTTCTGTCCAGAGTAAAGTTGTGCCGAATCAGATAAATTGATATGTCTGGTATTTGAACCGCCCGGGGATCTGCTCCGGGCGGTTTTTTGATTGTTTTATACCGGCAGGAACCAGGTCAGCTTTGTGAAAACGGTGAATTCCGGTTCTCCGAAATCGCCTGTCTCCATGTCCGGATCAGCATTCTCTCCGACCATGAAGAAAAACATGCTTCCGGGTCTGAATTGCCAGCTGAGCAGTACGTTCATCCAGTGCCTGAAATTTCTGCTGCCTTCTTCCGCTTCCCATTCACTCGCAAATCTTGACATCTGAGAAGTCAGTCTCAAACTGAAATAGTTACTCAGCATCCAGTTTCCGCTGAGCTGGAGAGAACGCCAGTCAGTATCTCTGTGACTCCAATCCTCCAGGTTCCAGCTGTATTTCCGCGCATTACTCGTCCCGCTCCAGTCAAGGTCCGCCTCAAGTGAAATGTTCGCTGAAGGTTTATAGTTGAGCCATGTTCCCGCATGACGGCTGGAGCCTTCGCAATAGGAGCTGATTCCGCCCCATAGATATGCAGAAAACGGCTCCCTCGAATCGCTTGAACAGCTGAAATTGAAACTCGGTCCGCCATCATATTCGGTACCTTCTGGTCCTTCGTACCTGTCCGTCCGGGAACCATCGTATCCGAATCTTAAACTGACATGATACCTGTTCCGGAATGACAGACCGGTGTTGAGTCCGATTCCCCTGCCTGTCACGGGACCCCCCGGAACACGGTCGTACCATGCATGCAGATTACCCCACCAGTGCTGAAGAACCTCGCTTCCGGTATAGGGATGGTACAATCCTCCGTTCAGCCATGTACTGACAGATCCCGTGGATGATGTGTACCCTATCATGTTCGCGTCGAAATTCTCCTCCCGGAATGAAAACCCTCCGCTTAAATCAAGTCTTTCATCGGCATATTTATAGAACGTTCTATAGGCGTAATTATCTTCCCAGCTGTTCTCATAAGAATTCCATGTACCTGCGACTGCGGAGCTTATCTTATGGTTCTCGAGAAAAGTGAGCTGAGCATCCACTGCCCCGGACCGGCCATAGGAGTAAAGGGATCCGTCATGAGCTGGAATATCGGTACTGGTGCCGCTGAAACCGATATAGGTCCCGATGCCGAACTCACGGACTATCCTTCCCGCTGTATAATTCGTCGGATGCACCAGAGTAGTGCCGCTATCCTCTATGTGAGCAGTATACGCATTCAGAAAACCGGCGCGGAATCCGCTGAAGGAACCGCTCAGCTTTACTCCTCCGAGGATCGGTACTATCTCCCCGTTCGGCGCCACAGAGCCGATACGCCTGGAATAGAAGAGCGAGAACGGCATGCTGAACATGTCCGAACCCTCAAGGAAGAAGGGTCTTTTCTCCGAAAGGTAGCTTTCCCAGTGGGAGAGATTCGCTTCATCAGGGTCAGCCTCGACCTGACCGAAGTCAGGATTAACTGTAAGATCCAGGAGCAGCTCTGAAGAAAGACCGATTCTCGCGTCAATACCGGCATTAACCCATGGATCCCACTCTTCTTCGGCATCAGGCATGTACTGAATGCGTCCTGCGCCGTAAGGTCTGAGTTCTATCTGCCTGCTGGATGGAAGGGTATTCAGCCCGTGCAGATCACCGAAATCTTCTATATAAACATGGCCGTTGTCGCCCATCCTGAAAAGAAAT
The DNA here is from genome assembly GCA_039714295.1 of Candidatus Fermentibacterota bacterium. Lineage (GTDB taxonomy): Bacteria > Fermentibacterota > Fermentibacteria > Fermentibacterales > JCC-6 > Aegiribacteria. The sequence goes on along the minus strand of JBDLJP010000114.1, from coordinate 4,039 downwards.
GCGCTTTCGTTGGTTCTGGTGATGGTTCGTTTGAAGTTAACACCCCAGACCTGTTCATCATCTGTAGAATAGCGGAGGGCGGAGAAGGGAATCGACATCTCTGCAGTCCAGGTGGAATCCGAAGAGGAAGTAGCGCTTGCCCAGACTCCATCCCAGTTCATATCCCATCCGCCGACTTCGCACAATCTGCCATCCTGCTGGACATTGTCAATACTGATGAAGAAAAAATAAGCATTATTATCATCGTTGTAGGTATCAAGCCATATACCTGCCCACTCAGTTGAAAAATCGTTATCCCGGGGAGCCAGTCTTCTGGTGAACTCCTCCGGATGGCTGTCGTACATGGTGAGTGCGCAGTAAAGGTTCTTATCGTCGTAAAGAAGTCTGATTTCGGTCGGTTCCGTCATCGGTTCCCCGCAGTCCGGTCTGTGCTGGATGAAATCCTCCTGGACGGGAATAGCGAGATTCCATATTTCATCATCCGGGATACCGTCAATGAGCGGGGATTCGTCCACTCTCACTATCTGAACCGATGCTTGAGAGATACTGATTCCAGCAAAGATAAGTAATGAAAATACGCATACGGATTTCATACTGATTCCAACCTTCCGCACAAGAACAGGAATAAGATTCTATCACAATGATGCATATATAATGAATGGTTCCAAATATCAATGAAAATCAGCAGGATTGCCGAATGATATTGACCCGGTAAGACTGATGAAAGCAAGACACCTCGAAGATACAGAAGCGGAATGTTTGACTTGGGATTTCCCGGGTGGTATGGTCAATTTCAGATACATAATGGAGGAATATTCAAAAGAATAAACTGTTCAGGGTGGCTTACCGGAACAAAGAAAGGTGCAGCAAATGAATTACAGCAGGATTCACAAACAAGCCGGATTCATAATTTTCCTTCTATTCCTCCTGTCAGGATGGCAAACACAAGTTCTGTCTCAAGGGATAATTATTGATCATGAATGTACGGATATAACCCAGATTCCCGAATCTGCAATAAATCAGGCGAAATTAAATCTTCATATCGCATATGGACACACATCACATGGAAGTCAGCTTACAACCGGGATGAATGGTTTAGTTGATTTTGCAAATGGTGGCGGATTAGGACTCTCCCTGCCGTATGATATTTTTGAATGGAATAATGGCGGGTCCGGAGGTGCTCTGGATTTACATGATTATGCGATGAGTGGTGACTGTGGATATTATCCGGCCTGGTACGACAATACGGTTGCTTATCTGAATAATCCTGACAATTCAGATGTGAATGTGATTATCTGGTCCTGGTGCGGACAGGCTGCAGATCGGACAGAACAGCAAATGATTGATACTTATCTGGCTCCAATGACACAACTTGAAAGTCTGTATCCCGCTGTTACATTTGTTTATATGACAGGACATGCAAATGCTACTGGACTGTCCGGTAATCTTCACCTGCGAAATCAACAGATCAGAAATTACTGTATAACTAATGATAAAGTGTTATACGATTTTTATGATATTGAATGCTACGATCCAGATAATAGCTACTTCGGTGATCAATATGTGAACGATGATTGCTCGTATACAGGTGGGAACTGGGCAATTGAATGGCAAAGCACTCATGTGGAAGGAGTGGATTGGTACAATTGCACCGCTGCACACACACAACCCTTGAATGCTAACCGCAAAGCTTATGCTGCCTGGTGGTTATGGGCAATGCTGGGAGGTTGGCAGGGAACAGGCATCGCCGAACAGGAAACCGTGTACGATTACAGTATGGACATTTCACTCGTGAACCCCTCACTCGGAGCTGCGAGCATATCATGCTCGATTTCCGAACAGCATAATGTCAAGATAGATGTCTATTCGTGTAACGGCAGGCTGGTTGCAGTCCCTTTCAATGGTGAAATGAGTGCAGGTGACCACAAGTTAGTTCTTGATGACCTTCAGCCCGGCATGTATCTGGTGGTCATGAGATCGGACGATTTTACCGTTTCAGACAGGCTGGTCATCCTGAGATAACGGAACAGACGCCGCATTATACCAACACCTGTTTTATGAAAGAATACTAGTGGAGAGCCTTGATCCGTAGGGATTTCCGCATTTCACTGAGCAATCTTGAAACTTCCGCTTTTTCTCTAAGTTCCTCGTAGGTCAGAAGTCTGAGCGTTTTATTAGCCATACTGAGCCTGCGAGCCAGAAGACTTCCCAGACCGAGATTCAGGCTGATAGCCATGGCACTGTTCTTTTCCAGGAGCTCTTTCAGAGTATTTCTGGAAAACATCAGTATTTCAGCGCTTCCGGTAACCTTTGCAGTGGATGCTCTTGGTTTTCCGTCGAGAAAAGAGCGTTCGCCAACGACATCGTTCAGCCCGAAATTCCCAAGAACGAATCCCTCTGAATCTTCATCTACTACCCGAACCTTTCCCTTCTTGATGATGAAAAGGTCTGTACTCCTGTCTCCCTGGCGGAAGAGAATCTGATTATCCCGGGCGTATATCCAGTGGCATATCTCAGAAAGTACCGGATCATCTGCTGAGATAAGGGGTCTTTTGTTCTGGGCTCGGATATCAGCCCGAAGCCTTCTGAGTTCCCTTCTTCCGGACAGGTCATTATCTCCTGAGATAAGAATTCTGAGAGAGTCGGCCTTTCTGAGCCTTTCGACCATGAGCCTCTCCAGAAAAAGAAGGAATTTTGTACCGGGAATGGAATTCTTTCTGAGGAACGCGACAAATGGTTTACGGGAGAGTTTTAACACGGTTCCGATAGTGTTAGATGTAACAGTTGCTGAACGCTCCTCCCCGCCGAGGAAAGCCATTTCTCCGAAAACGTCTCCCTCTCCGAGTGATTCCAGAACCCGGCCTCCCCCTTTATCATCGGTAACCACGAATTGACCGGATTCAACAATGAACAGATCGGTTCCGGAATCTCCCTGCTTGACCAGGACATCCGATTCCTGGACTGCTACGCTTTTGAAGAGTTCCCTGACACCGCTCTCGGAGAGAATATCAACCGTGTTAAAGAGACTGTCTTTTTTCATGGAAACCCCTCAACCGTTGGTACAAAGTTGTTTGTCAGGCGGTGCGGCAATTTAACATACAGCCGTAACACTGCCGGAATTCAATATCCGCAACCTTCTTCATTTAACAGACAATAATTAGAATTACCCGGTCATGTCAAATAGAGTTAAGGGACGGAGGTGATGAAAAAATATACAGCACCCTCCGTCCCTTTTTGTCAGGATTTATTCGGAAAAACCTATCAGATATACTTTCTGGTAGAGATCCGGATCAATATCGTAAGCAAGAATTCCCGCTTCGGATACTTCAAATTCCCATGTACGGCTCCTTGAACCCGCACCTGGAAGTACCGCACTTCCAATAAGCTCCCCTTCGGGAGACCAGATATCGAAGAAGGGCTCGTCCTCAGCGCCCCTTCTAACCCACAGATTGCCATCCGGGCTTATCTCCAGGTCAGTCACCGGAAGCCTGTGTGTCATCGGATCGGTAAGCTGAACATTATACTCGGTCTCGCCACCCTCAAGACTGGTAAGTCTCATACGGATGAACTCCTCCTCGATACGGATCTCATTCTCCGTCAGCGGGACAGCTTCAACCTCAAGCTCAAGATCTGCAAGCTGTTCCCCGGCAATGGTGAATCTCAATATCCTGTAATCATGATCTGAGTTTGGAGCTATATAGACAATACCGTTGCAGGTATCGACTGCCATGGACACGGCAAGTAAGTACTTCTGGGCCAGATCAGCGAGAATGGAGAAGTCAAGTTCCATCTCAACCCTCCAGTATGTGATCTCGGGTTCGACAGACATCTCGAAAAGACCGATGAACACCGCTGCGATCGGTGCAGATCCTTCATCGAATACGAACTCGCTCTTCATCGAGATGAAGCTGCTGTCGCTGACCACTTCCGGGTACAGATGAACGTTGCTCTGTACTTCCATGCCGATACCCTCATACTCAACTTCGGCAGAGTACATCTGGAGCCCGTTTCGCCATGGATCAAGCGCGCCCATACTGCC
>JBDLJP010000113.1:0-6962 GCA_039714295.1 Candidatus Fermentibacterota bacterium | reverse complement strand
TAAACCAGGTCCTCTGATGGAAGTGAAACTATTCCTCCAGGACCCCCTCCCACATCAATTGTCTTGATATGCGCGTCGGGACCTCCGAATGATGTTTCAGGAGGTATGACCAGAGAAACCTCATTACTCCAGGATTCAAGACTATCAAGACTGGATGTTCTTACAGCGTAGTAGAACACCGTATCCCATTGGGCATGAATTTCTGTGAAGGAAGTATCCAAGGCATCATAGATTATATTAAGAACCTCTGCTGAGTCAGACTGCGATTCTATACCGGGGGTATATGATCTGTAAAGCGTATACTTCCAGAAAGTACTGTCAGGGCAAGGTGTCCAGGATATCAGCACTTCGTTATCGACACCCTTTGAAGTGTCAGGTGGGAACCAGCCTCCAATGAATAGAACACTAAGAACGGAAGCTGTTGGATTGTCAGGCCCGGAAGGCCCTGATGGACTGTTCCCGCAGGAGAGGAATAACAGAACAATTGGAATCGATATGAAATATTTCATGTTCTATATCCTATCTTACAACAACACATCGCTGCAAAGCTGAAACATCACCGGCAACGAGTCTAACAAGATAAACACCTGAACAGAGCCCTGATGCGTCAAAAGCAACCGCAGATGCTCCTGCGGGAATGGCTTCATCAATGAGAACCTCGATAAGTCTTCCTGATAGATCGTAAACTGAAAGGTTGACCTGCGAAGCTTCATCAAGCTGAAAACAGACAGTACACGATGAACTGAACGGATTGGGGAATGTATGCAAAGGTAATGATCTCTCTACATAAGAAGACTCTTCCTCTTCAACAGTAAGCCAGTAATCAATCCCGGCCCCTCCGAAAGCACCCATGTCGTTCCTCAGATAGCCCATAGCGGGCCAGAGGGCGTAGCCCGGATTCAGAGGATCCTCAGGATCGTTGTACTCGAAAGCAGGATTACCTGCATCGATGCAGGGTGAGCTAAGTGAAAGATGATAATCGCACAAAGGCCCTGTCTCGAACAGGGGATCGGTGTCTATGTTGCCAGAATCCCAGATTAAAACGCTAAAGGAATCGGAATGAATCGAATTCTGACCGTACTGAATGTTGCAGTATCCAATTTCAGCAACTGTTTGCACCCATCCTCCCGCGATGCTAAGTTGAGAACCGAAGATGCCGGTATTCCCAAAGAAGATGCAGTTATGAATGCAGATTGAATCCTTCCAGGACAACATGCCACCACCCCAACCACCAGAAGGACTTACTTCATTATACGCGATAGTGTTGTTAGTCATCTGTATTCTTGCACTTGATGCTTCGTAGATTCCTCCGCCATCACTTGCCGTATTCTGAACGATCACATTACCTATAAGTGCCGTGATGCCTCCGCCAATAAATACACCACCTCCGTACCCTCCATCATTGCCTGATATGAAATTGCTGAACAGCATTACATTCGTACTACTGATACCTATTCCTCCACCGTTATGATCACAGTAGTTATCACTGATCTCATTGTTGATAACCTCGACAGTTCCACCCCAGATATAGAAACCTCCTCCATCCTGAGCGGAATTATCAGTAATTGAGCAGTCAACTATGCGAAGAGGATCTATCTGATCCGAGCTGCCCAGGAACAATCCTCCAGCATAATACGAGGCGGCGTTATTACTGATCGTACATCCAGAAATGTTCACGGCAGAATGCTGAGTGTAAATGCCCCCTCCGGTTTGAGCCACGCAGTTGACTATCCTGCAGTTCCGGATTGTGGGCGATGAGTTTGTTATGTATATCCCGCCGCCATGATCTGGAGGACCTTTCGTGTAAGAGGATTCTCCGTCAAAGTTACCGTTGGTTATACTGAAACCCTCAAGAACAGCGGTGCTGTCCTCTCCCTCCGTGAACATCACGCAGTGCCAGTCCACAAACGGTGATTCAAGAAAAGTATTTAATGCGGATCCACTGCTCCTCACAACGATGTTCTTGCCCTGGAAACCAAAGCCGCCGCAGTGCTGCCCGGCTGCGACCAGTACGGTATCACCGTTCACAGCGGCGCCGATGGCATCGAAGATGCTTGAGTACTCGGAGGGAACATGAAGAGTGGTCGCGCCTGCTGTTACGATGATTAGAAGAAGTGCTGCCAAATAATTCATATCTCAGTGAACTCCATTCATATTAAGAATGTAACCAATTGCCTGCATCTGCCGCAAGACTGTATTGGATTGAGCTTGATTGAAGTTGAAATACTGAAGAACTCCGAGCAGGACAGGTGCTTCTCATCTGATCTTGACATAATATCATTTTGATTCGATACTCAAACACTGAGTGCCATTCCAAAGAGAGGTCTTATGAAAAAGATTGTTTTGAAAAAGTTAGTTTTCGCGATTATAGCTATTGCTTCGATAGTTCTGATACTCCGTTTTGCTCAGTGCTGAGACACTGCTGTGAAAACACTACTGAAATTGACCGTTGCTCTTCTCTCCCTGATCATTATTCTGATATTCCTGTCATCTTTGAACATACTGAACTTGAACAATATCTTTGGCGTCACCAGATCGACAACTTCCGTCCTGCAGGTTCTCAAGTCCGAAAGTCTATTTTTCCTGGCAACCGACAGGATAACAACATACATCTATACGGATATCGATGAGAACAGCCTTCTTCTCGGGAATAGAGAAGGCCTGTTGATAATGAAGGTTACATACATATATGGATTGGACCTGGATAAACTGACCGAGGACTCCCTGGAACAGAGCATGAACAGTGTTATCGTTCATCTTCCCGATGTGGAGATGCTGGATATGTCACCTGATCTCAGCACTGTGGATATCTACACAAAGACATCCGGGCTGGTATGGCTCTACGATCAGATAGTCGGATACGATATGCAGGAAGACCTGCTGCACCAGTTTGATTCTGTTGCCGCCGAATTTGCCTCTTCAGAGGATCTTCTCCCCGATAGAAATGAAATTGTAACTCGTCTTAACGATTTTGCACCTGTTCTTTCGGACTATGCGGGAAAGGACATCCTCTTTGAATAATCAGTTATGGAGAACCTCATGAACATTCTACGGATCGTAATGACAGTCTTTGCCCTTCTTCTTGCGGCAGCGCACTTTGGCCGTGCCGGAGATACAGTACTGAAATATCTCTGCCTTGCTCTTCCCCTCCTGCTGCTGGTTCGAAAAAAATGGTCGGATATAGTCCTTGCGATAAGCGTTTTGATCACGGTCCCTGTATGGATACATACTACTATGGGTATTATCGCCGTTCGTAAGGCGGCTGAAATGCCCTGGCTCAGGATGGCGATCATACTGGGCGCAGTTGCACTCTTCTCTCTTTTTACCGCATTCCTGATCTTCAGGCATATTTATCGAGGCAACAAACCGAACGGAAATTAGATCTTGCCCTTCTGCCTCCGGAGCATCTGCCGGAGCGGTGCAGGATTGTCTTCTGTATCGTAATTTCGGGCATAGGACAATATCGGATAAGACAGGATTTACCATGACCCAGAGAGACAATGAGCAATCGAAGATGTATCTGTCCTACTACAACAGGAAAGCAAAAACTGAACATCAGGGTCAGGAGTACAGTTTTTCCGAAGAGGACTTCGAATATCTTAACAGCGCTTCAAATTACTGGCATCATGAACAATCTCCAAGTACGTGGTTATGCTGGTCTACTGTGAATCTTGCCAGAAGGAAGTTCGGAGAGATTTTACCCAGAAATAAACTGATACTGTTATGTGCCGACACATTGAACATCACAGTGGAAAAGATCGAAAGCTCTTTGAACTGGAACGCGAATTACATGGCCTGGCATGACGGCGGTGTACCTGAAGAATACCATGCATATCCGGATGGAGTAAACGAATGAGCGCTCATCTGCTGAAGAGGCTCCGCAGTCTTCTGGGTAGAAGAACACCGGACTCTGAAGAGAAACCTGTCAGGCTTGGTCTTGCTCTTGGGGGCGGCGGAGCAAGGGGGCTTGCCCATATTCCGTATCTTGAGATTCTTGATAACATGGGGATCAAGCCCAGCTGCATTGCGGGAACCAGCATAGGTGCCGTGCTTGGAACCCTGTACGCATCGGGAGTAACAGGCTCCGGGATTCGCAGTCTTGTTCAGGATACGATTATCAGTAAGAGTGCTTCTCCTGCTGAACTGCTAAGGGACATCAAGAGATTGATTCATTTCATGGACATCGATTTTCTTGGACCGGGAATCTTCAAAGGCGATTCGATAATGGACTATTTCTACGATGCAATTCATACGGATAGTTTTGAGGATCTTGAAATACCGATGAAGGTTCTTGCAACCGACTTCTGGGCATCCGGGCAGACGGTACTTCACTCGGGAGATCTTCTGAAGGCGGTCAAGGCAAGCATGGGACTGCCGGGACTGTTCACTCCGGTAAAATACGGAGAGCGTATTCTTATTGACGGCGGAGGTGTGAACCCCGTGCCTTTCGACGTTCTGGATGACTGCGATCTGATAATTGCTGTCGATGTTCTGGGGTACGCGGAATCCGAAACCTCAAAGCCTCCCGGAGCGGTTAGAGCGGTTCTTGAAATGTTCGACATAATGCAGAGATCTATCGTAGATACAAAACTGAAAATCAGAAAGCCTGATATTTACTTGAAACCTGATATCCGGAATATAGGCATGCTTGAGTTTCACAGGGCTGAGGAGATCTACAGATGCACTGAAGCTTCATGCAGGGAACTGGAAGAAAAACTGAAAGAGTATTATCCGGAAATACCGCTGTCTCCTTGAGAATATTATACTCACTGAAGTTCAGGGAGGTGGAAACAGATGATATCTTTCATTCTGAACGACAAAAAATACACAACCCGTCTTCCGCCGGGAGCAGTTACACTCGATCTGCTTCGGGAGGAAGCAGGTCTGACGGGAACCAGAGAAGGATGCAGAGAAGGGGACTGCGGGGCCTGTACTGTACTTCTTGGAACACCGCAGCGGCAGGGAATAAAATACAGTGCTGTGAATTCCTGTATTCTTCCGGTCGGTGAACTCCACGGCAGGCATCTTGTAACGATCGAAGGGGTTAATCAGCAAGAAGGACTCTCTCCCCTTCAGCAGGTTTTCGTGGATGAAGGCGCCTCCCAGTGCGGTTTCTGCACACCCGGCATTATCATGTCCCTGACAGGTTACCTCCTTGGAACACTCGATCCTGATGATATCAAGGCAGCTGATTTTCTTGCTGGAAATATCTGCAGATGCACGGGTTATGTTTCTATAAGTAAATCCGCGAAAAAAGTATCAGGAATAACCGGACATTCCCCCGCCGAATCCTGTACTTCGCCTGAGCATCTTGAATGGCTCGTGGAAAAAGAAGTACTGCCCTCTTACTTCCTCAGGATTGAAGAGATGCTTAATACAATGGATGCCGATGAACCCGAAGAGAGTGTTTCAGGAAGCAGCGTTACGGTAGCCGGCGGGACTGATCTCTTCGCGCTCGAAGCTGAAAATCTCAGGAATACTGACCTGTTATTCCTATCCCGTAAAGAGGGAATGAGCGGGATCACCGCCCTTGAGAACAGAGTTCTTGTAGGAGCAGGTGCAACCGTTCAGGATATTATTGATTCGGGAGTGTTCCGCAGCACGGGCAACCTTGAGCGATCCCTTAAGCTTATCGCCTCACCCCAGGTCCGCAGCAGAGCCACGGCGGGTGGTAATATTGTAAACGCCTCTCCCATAGGTGACCTCTCAATTATTTTTCTTGCCCTGGATGCGAAACTCAGAATAACAAAGGATTCGGAATACAGGGAAGTACAGCTGAAGGATTTCTTCAGGGGCTACAAAGTACTCGATCTCTCTCCCGGTGAACTGCTTGAACACCTGGAGTACATACAACCCGACTCAGCAACTTTCATTAATTTCGAAAAAATCGCAATGAGACAACATCTCGATATAGCCTCAGTTAATACAGCTGCAGCGTTCAGAGTGAGCGGAAACAGTATCGTGAAAGCTGACCTCTCCGCAGGAGGCGTTGCTCCTGTCCCCCTCTATCTGGAAAGGACTTCCGGTGTTCTGAGTGGTATGGAAATTTCCACGGAAACTGCTCAACTGGCGGTCAGAACTGCCCGCGGCGAGGTGAGTCCCATAGATGATGTGCGAGGCTCAGCTGAGTACAAGAAGCTGCTGCTCGGGAATCTCATAGCAGCCCATTTTGTTGAACTTTTCCCCCGGCATATCGACAGGGAGAAACTGCTGTGAAACATCATGATGCCGTACTGCATGTGAAGGGTGTCTCTCTGTTCGCTGATGATTTCAAACTTCCGCAGAATCTCCTTTACGCTGCCGTGCTTGTTTCTCCCGTTTCACATGGCGCCATAGAGAAACTGGAAACCGCAGAAGCTCTGTCGATGCCGGGGGTTGAAAGAATAATAACAGCAAAAGACATCCCGGGGAAAAATCAGATAGGCAGCATCATCAAGGATGAACTGCTTCTTGCAGAGAAGGAACTCTGTTTTATCGGGCAGCCTGTGGTACTGGTACTGGCAGACAGACCGGAGAGGGCCAGAGCGGCGGTAAAAGCGATAAGGCTCGAAACGGGTAAGCTGCCATCGGTCGTAGACCCGAGAGAAGCGTTTGAAAAGGGAATGCTTATAGCACCTCCGAGGACTTTTTCCATGGGTAATACAGCAGAGGCATGGGATGGATGCGACTGCATAGTCTCAGGCCGTGCAGATTCCGGGGGTCAGGAGCACCTGTACCTCGAAACCCAGGGAGCCTTTGCTCTCCCGCTGGAGAACGGCTGTATCAGGATAACCTCCGCAACCCAGGGACCTACTTTTGTACAGAGGGTTGCTGCCAGAGTTCTGAAATTGCCAATGAACAAAATCGAAGTTGATGTCGGAAGACTGGGAGGTGCTTTCGGAGGTAAGGAGGACCAGGCGACTCCATGGGCTGTAATGTCTGCACTGGGTGTGCAGCTTACGGGTAAACCGGTAAAACTGGTC
>JBDLJP010000112.1:0-6973 GCA_039714295.1 Candidatus Fermentibacterota bacterium | reverse complement strand
CAGATTAAGCAGAGTGGGAACCTTACGCCCGGACTTCAGTTTTTCGATTATATCATCTCGCCCGCCACTGCTCATCCGTAGCGCATGCACCACTCCATAGGGAACCGGCGCTGCCAGTTTACGGGAAGCGATTCTTAGAAGCTCTGCAATGGAGTAACCAAGTTTTGTCCCGAAGGCATTCCTAGCGAATTCACTCCATGTTCCTGCATCAGAAACCTTCATGCAGAGCATACAGACATCCACCCACCATGCAGGTCTCACCCTGATATTCATCATCATATGGATGAGTACCATCAGAAGCGCGTTATGCCATGCGAATCCCATAAGCCCCGGTTCCAGCAGTCTGCCGTTTTCGAACAGATCCTCGGGGAGTTTCCCCGGGAATGTAGCCGGAAAGTAAAATATATGGGAATGCAGTTCAACCATAACGTCCTGCCTGAACAGCTTCATTTCGGATACAATGCCTGAAGTGAAGATACCGTCTCCGGGGGAAACTCTTGACCATCCGGAGCGGGCAAAAATACTTAGTATCCTCTGATGATTTCCGTCCTCCATGAACAGATCGGCATCGCACATGGGTCTTCCACCCGGAAATGGATACACACTTCTTGCAAGATCGAATCCTTTGAACGCCCACAGGTAAGCACCTGCTTCAGAAATCCGTTTCAGAGTGATACGTATGATCTGCTCCTGACGGAACCACGCTGCCGCCGCAGACAGGCTGATATCCATTCGACCTGTCTCCTTCGCGAGAAGAGGCAGAAGATCATGACCGGAATCGGGAACAGGTCCTCTGTAAGCTCCGGGTATAGCTCCGGACAGCAGCCAGCGGCAGGCAGCCTCAGTTATCGCATCAGGTTGCTCTCTGTTTTTCATAACGCTCAATTGATACATCAGGGAGCGGAATATCACCAGCCTTACGGTCAGTTGGTTCCTGCAGCATGCGCGTTATAGATTAGTCTCATGAAACTCGAAACGGAAAACAGAAAACTGATGCTGGGAAGAGCTGTATCTTTCGTCTGGAAAAGCAGTCGGGGTCTGACCATCGCCAATCTTCTCCTGACTGTAGTACAGGGATTGCTCCCGCTCATCCCCCTCTATCTTATGAAACTCCTCATAGATTCAATCGAGTCAGCTCTCAACGGCACTGGAACTGATTCTTTCAGCAATATCGGTGTTCTTATTCTAATTATGGGTGGTGTATCTCTACTGTCGGTTCTGATCAAATCCATTGCCGGGATAGTGGAACAGACCCAGGCCAGAGTGGTCACAGATTACATGCAGGACATTCTTCACAGGAAATCCATCGAGGTTGATCTCGCGTATTATGAAGATTCAAAATTCTACGATACAATGCACAGAGCCCAGGGGGAGGCGCCGTACAGACCCACAAGTATTGTAAACGGGCTCATCAGGACAGTCCAGAGCAGTATTTCAATACTTGCAATGATCGGCCTGCTTCTCTCTTTCCACTGGATTGTTGCTGTTGTCCTGGCTGCCGCTGCGCTCCCGGGAGTTCTGGTTAAGCTCAAATTCTCAAAGGTCAGCTGGAAGTGGCAGCGCACAAGAACAGAGACAGAGCGTAAAGCCTGGTACAAACACTGGCTGCTGACATCAGTGGGGCATGCGAAGGAGCTGCGTCTGTTCGGTCTCGGGGAACACTTCAGAGTAATGTACCTGAACCTCAGGAAGATCCTCCGGAAAGAAATGCTGGGTATAGCAAAGAGAAGGGCGGCAGCCGATCTTGCCGCTCAGGCCTCGGCAACCCTGCTGATCTACGGCTCACTGGCATTTATTGCAAAGCAGGCATTCGAAGGCCTTATTACAATTGGCGGAATGGTAATGTACTTCCAGGCATTTCAGCGGGGGCTTGGATACCTCAAAGGTCTTCTTGGAAGTATGGCAGGTCTTTACGAGAGCAATCTTTTTCTCTCAAATCTTTTCGACTTTCTTGATATTGAACCATCCGTTACAGATCCTCCGCATCCTGAACCATTCCCATCCTACATCAACGAGGGGATTGTCTTTGATCATGTGGATTTCAACTACTCCTCCAGCAGTAAAAAAGTCCTCGATGACATTTCCCTCAGGATCAACCCCGGAGAGATGCTTGCTCTGGTCGGGGAAAACGGTTCAGGTAAAACAACCTTTGTCAAGCTTCTCTGCAGACTCTACGACCCGCTTTCAGGCAGTATAAGTGTTGACGGTACATCCATAAAGGACTTCACCCTGGAAGAGCATCGTGGAAACATCAGCGTCATCTTCCAGGATTATGCCAAATACCACCTCACTGCGGGGGAGAACATCAGCCTAGGTGATATAAAGCACTCACCGGATGATTCTGTTATTCGCAGCGCAGCGGAAGCAGCAGGTGCTGACAGAGTTATTGAAGACCTGCCGGATGGTTACAGTACAGTACTGGGGAGATCATTCAAGGGCGGTGCGGAACTGTCCATAGGTGAATGGCAGAAGATCGCCCTTGCCAGGGCATTCATCCGTGATACTCCCATAGTTGTTCTTGATGAGCCAACGAGCGCATTGGATGCGAAGGCAGAACATTCTGTGTTCGTAAAATTCAGAGAGCTGGTGCAGGGGAAGACCTCTGTGATAATTTCACACAGATTCTCCACTGTAAGAATGGCAGACAGAATCGCGGTAATGGATAATGGCAGGATCATAGAACACGGCACCCACGAAGAACTGATGGAGATAGATGGTAAATACCGCGAGATGTACACCATCGCGACCAGTGCCTACAAATGAAGCACCTTTCCTGAATCATGCATCGTAAACACTTTTTATGCTGTTGATTTTCAGAAATCTCCTGTAGCACATTCTCAAGTCCGGCAGCAAAACTGTTCTGCGGGTCTGCTGAACAATGCCGGGGCAGCCGCCATTGCAGAATCTGACCCATTCACAGTTTGCGCACTCCGGTATATCCGACATCGGAAAAACATATCTGTCTCGAATTTTCCTTATTACTGCGCTGTTTTTCCACATATCCTGCAGATCATCGGTCTTCAGATTACCCATTGTCAGATCATGGAGCATTGAGCACGGCACTATTGAACCATCGTGGAGGATAGCGAGTTTGTCGAATACTCCGCCGCAGGATGAAAGGGAACCCATCTTCCACCGGCTGGTAAGCTGATCAGCTTTCCTGGCATCTTCCATCTCTCTGTACATCCTGAGCTGGGCAAGCGGGCCTGCCTGTGCGATGATTCTGCCAGGATACCTCTTCTGGAGTTTCTCCAGCCGCAATCCCGCTTCGAGAATATCTCTGTGATCCAGAGCTACTTCATCCTTATATGTGCAGCCTGTACCTACGGGGGATGCTTCGTTGTTTGTCATGAAAGGTAGACCGATGTCTTCAAGGAGAAAAGCGGTCATGGCTTCAAGGTCTTCCATGTTGTGTCTGCTGATGGTTGCCCGGACATTTACAGGGAAGCCTTCTTTCTTCAGAAGTCTTAGTCCCCTAACCGCGCTGTCGAAACTGTCAGGGCGGCTTCTGTTGTGAACCTCGGCACATGAGCCATCTATTGATATCTGTATACTGTCAAGCCGCAGGCGCCTTTTACCCGTCTTGAAAGCTTCTATGATTTTTTCATTGATCAGTGTTCCGTTTGTCAGCACTGAATAGCGCATTCTATTTTCTATAACTGAATCAATCAGCTTGAAAATATCTGATCTGGTGAAGGGTTCACCACCAGTGAGGGTGACGCGCATTACTTTTGCATCCCCGAGTTTCCGGAAGACGGACTTCCAGTCTTCGGTTGACAGATCTGACCGGGCAGCCATCTCGTCAGCGTAAAAGCAATACCTGCATTTGATATTGCATTTTCCAGTAATTGAGATATCAGCGGATGCAGGTGTGCTTGCATGTCCGGGAACGGAAACATCACTGTGAGCCAATGAAACCGCCTTCTGTCATTATGGACATATAGGAATCAATATCCTCCACAAGATTTGCTGGCAGACAATCAAAATTCTCTTTGAATTCACGAATAATGTCGTTCATAGTGTTGCGTTCGGCACACAGATCCCAGATGAACCTGCCCGTGGCATTAATAACAAGAACATCACCGGTATCAGGATTGAAGAGCAGGCTTGCATTTTCACTCTCTTCCCTGACGACCGCTTCAGGATTTCTCAAGTAAGCAGTTTCCCTGTGCATAATTTCCTGTAAGGTAAGTCTGACCCTGCTACCTGATAAGGGTCAGCGTCTGAAATTCATCCATCCCGATACGGATCAGATAATTACCTGAAGCGAGACCCGACAGTTCAAGCGCTGCTTCTCCGTCAGGTGAAACGATCGCGGACGCAACAAGCCTTCCGGTGAGATCGAATATTTCTACCTGATCCCCGACCGGTGCACCAGCTACAAGAACAGGCCCTATTGTGGGATTCGGTCCGAACGATAATTGCGCTCCGGTTTCATTCTCTGAGATTCCTTCGTACCAGTACTTGTATATTGCACCGCGTATACAGGCAGGGACACAATCTCCGCAGCCGTTACACAGTTCAGGGTCAATCACAGCATTGTAGCCGACCATGGTGAGCGCACCTGTAGTGCAATACGGTATACACATACCGCAGCCGTTACAGATAGCTGGATCAACCTGATAGATCCATATCAGCGCGACAGCTGAAGCGGTAATAATGAGCAGCATCATTGATAGTATCCATTTGCTCTTTGCAACCACTGAAATGTCTCCCTCTCTATATTTCAGGGGATATGGCTCTCCGGCCATATCCCCCTATTTAATTGAACGATGTTCTTAAATCTTCTTAGAATACCGTCTTTATTGTCGCCCAGGTTTCGTTTTCAAGAGCACTTGTAGTTCCCTCAATTATGAAAGGCATTCCCTTCATTGATCCGGTACCATCATCAATAATGAAATCCCAGACGTAATCGTAATACTGCATGGCGTCGCCGGTTACAAGCTGTCCGTCTATCGTGACGGGAGCGTTCCAGGGACCTGAAGCCTCGGTTCCATCATGCTGCCATACGAGATAGTAAGTTCCCTCAGTAAGAACTATCGGGCTTGAAAAATCACATACATTTGCCATAATGGGACGATCAACGCTAACACCTGCTACCGGAGGCTTGACTCTGTAGACATTTGTCCATGCTGTAGTAGTCATGACGTTAGTGAAAAGATCTCCCCAGACGGATGCTCCGGTATCCGGCGGTCCGTCAAATATTTCGATATAGGTTCCGGTGAGTGTTGAAGGAGGTCCGCCACCTGTCTGGTAACCGTAGAGTGTGATGGAACTTATCTCCCATGTTTCTCCGGCTGGAACATCAAAATCGTCGGAAAGCCTGATATCAGCAAGCCACTGGCAACCGAAACCGTTAACGGTATCATCCGGATCAAGTATAGACTCGTCGGCTCCGCCTACACCAGTTCCGTAACTCGTGATGAAAGGACCGTTATCCCACAGAACAGCCTTGGGACCGTCCCAGACAGGACCGGTATAACCGGTACCTTCTGCCGGAGCCAGTTCCTCAACATCCACATTTGCTTCACTTGCTATTGCAGGAATCGCCAGCACCAGCATAGCAAGAATGAAAATCCAGGAAGTTTTCATTATTACTCCTTTGTTTTCACGGGTTATTACAACCCTGGTTAATCCGCTGAATTTGCAGTCATATCAGCAGTTATCGCTGGTTGAACCCTTTCAACCCCATTACCGACTGGATAAATAAACTATGATATGGAAACCGTTTCGTCAATGGACGAACGGGCAACTGGTTAGCATTCATGGCAATTAGGGCATCTCCGATTCTCTTCCGGAAGCGATTGCATCGATGCCTGCCGCAAGAACGATCATATCCTCCAGCAGCGGTTCCATATCTTCGGGAAGCAGGTATCTGTTGCCGCTGTCCATCACCTCAACGTGACCTGGAGAAAGATGTACTGAGGCATTTGACCAATCAATCTTCAATCTGCCAAGCTTCTGCTCCCAGCGGCCAAGGAACCAGTAAACAGGGGCAAGCACAGCTGCTGCTTCATCAGGTGATTTCTCTATTCTCTCTGCAAGTTCGGGCGTTGCGTATCGGAAGGGAAACAGGTCATCGAACCTGCTGTCGCCAGTGGTGAATCTCTGAACACCATCGTGCGGGTAACCGGGAGGCTCGGTCTTCAGATAAAACGGAGAATCATTGATCTCTACTTCCATGGCATATTCGTCACCGGGATTAATTTCTATATCCCTTCCCCGGTACTTGGTGTCGATATAACCCAGACTGCTTCTGTATTGAGCCGACTCATGCTTCCAGTCGTGTTTTTCAGCAAGCAGGGCCAATGCCTGCTTGCACCCTTTCCCCTTGCCTATTTTCGCTGAAAGAGTGCTTCTGACAGCAAACCAGACTGGAATCCCTATTGCAACAGGGACAATGAAAAAGGGGGCGTATCTGGAATAGAGCTCTGAGACGTCCTTTGCAGTTTTCCCTGATATGGAAAGAATAATACTGATAACTACCAATATCGCAAGGAATATCCCCAGGACGCGAAAAGCGGATTTGAACTTCATGGTGACTCTTCTAGGTGCGTTCTTCTGATTCCATATCCTCAGTTCTTCCTTCTCATCCTTCAAATCAAGAGCACGTCTTGCCGCCTGGAGCTGAATCTTGTTCTTACCCTCAAAACAGACGAACCACTCCTCGGTTTTTCGAACGGGATGCAATCTTGTCCAGACGGCATCCGGAACGTAAACCTCCGAATTGCAGTAACCGCACTCCATTATCCTCTCACTTCGCGCTGAAACGGATAACGCTCCCGCACACTGGGGGCAGGACATCACTATGGGCTTTGTCGAATGCTCATCGATCTTTACATTTTCAGCACCATTTACTCCCGGAGGAGGCTGTTGCGTAATGACGAACCTGGCTGAGGGCACTTTTTTTAAAAGCCAGTCAGGCGCAGGAAAAAGATGATACTCGGTGGAGCATTTACTGCATTTGATGATT
>JBDLJP010000111.1:0-6992 GCA_039714295.1 Candidatus Fermentibacterota bacterium | reverse complement strand
GGACTTATGGCTAGCAGAGGTAAATATGCCAGGAACAGAAAACTGCTTGAACTGAAAGCCATAAATGGTTCTGCGGTGCTGCTCAGCGGATTCGAAAAAACTCTGGAATGGTTCAAGGATTCCCTGCTGAGCAACGGCATCGGTCTCAGTCAGACCGGTTCCGAGGAGTGGCAGGTTACATTATAGTGTCTGCTCGGGGTTCCTCAGGGATGCTTTTTCGCATTGCCCCTTGAAGTTTCGACTGGATACCTTTTTTTATTGAGCTGCAGTTTTCTGTTGACGATCTCTTCTATATCCAGATTCAGTTCATGAGCGAGAATAGTAAGGAATATTGCCACATCGGCGATCTCTTCTCCAATAGAAACAAGGGATTCAGTGTCAAGGTTCCTGGACTCATCGCAGGTTTTCCAAAGGAAATTCTCAAGAAGTTCTCCGGACTCGATGGCGATCGCTTCAGCCAGGTTTTTCGGATCGTGAAATTGTTTCCAGTCGCGAAGGTCACGGAATTCGATGATCTTTTCTTTCAGCCTCTTAAGCATAATGTTCCTCCAGATGGATAAAATGCTCAGTCTTTTCTCTGAACGCTGGGTTTTAAATTATAATACTGCCAGCAATGTAAACCAGCAGAACATCCAGGGCAAGTGCCCGCTGTTCGGGTTATGTCTGAATCCGCTGAATACGGGAGATCAATAAGGAAACACCGGGAGGAACAGCATAATTTCGGGATTGACTCCACCCGGGAGTGTGAATATCGTGTTTGCGATTACAGCCCGAAGCTGAAGTTAATAAAAATAGATCGGATCCCGCTCCATGATGCAAGAGAAGTTAAATCGTGCAGTTCGCTCCGATGTCGCAGCTGTAATATACGGTGTTGCACCTCTAGCTGCAGCTCTTCTGCTTTCGATGCTGTCGGTTTTTCCAGGATTGTTCGACTTGACTCTCACATCCCGCCTGGCAGTCTACCCTGTCTGTGCCATGCTTGTCCTGTTCGCAGGCAGAAAACACATCCCTGTCTGGGCAGCTGGCGCCGCAGCACTGCTCATTATTCTGTCTCTGACCGGAATTCTCTACGCTTCTATCCCCATCCAGGGAATTCTGCCGACCGTGAAGTGGATCTCCTTCGGTCTCATGATTGCCGGAGCGGCTGGTATCGCAAGGTCGATCGGTTCTCGATCGATCTGGATTACACTGACGAGTGCATCGATATTAACCGCAGCTATGGAAATACTTATCCGGAGTGATAGTATCTGGGGAAATACTAACAGACCCGGAGCCCTCCTGACTTTAGGATTTGCGGCTGCGGTAACAGGCGCTGGATTCAGAAAAGCCTGGATTAGGATATCCACAGTGATCCTCACAGGGATCGCGCTCTTTCTGACAAATTTCATTCTTGCATGGATAGCTGCGATTCTGGCACTGCTCTGGTTCTTCCTGAACCCGGGGAAGAAACTTCATCCCGGAGTTATTGCAGGCGTTCTTTTAGCAGGGCAGATCGTTGTCATTTCAGCTCCCGGGCTTACTCAAAGTATTGCTCCTTCTCTTGAAATCAGATGCCGCACCTGGCAGACTGGAGCCGGTCAGCTGTTACGGAACCTGCCGATGGGAACCGGTACAGGCCAGTCGCGATTGACTCTCATCCAGGATGCGGGAGCAAGGGTGCAGATACTTGCGGGAGATCCCGAGAAAAGAATAGACCACCTTCATTCCGATATCCTTACACCGGTGGTGGAATGGGGAGCTGGCGGTTTACTTCTTATCTGTCTTGCAGGATGGCTGATAGCAAGAAAGAAACATTTCTCAGTTATTGAGGGTTCCCTTCTTCTCTGCACATTCCCTTTCATAGCCGCTGATCTACCGCTGGCAACACCTCTTGGAGCTCTTCCTGTCGCCCTCTGTATCGGTGTTATCCTCAGCAGGCCATCCAGAGACAGAACGATCCATATTCCGCTGCCCGTACTGCTTATTCCTCTTGTTGCAGCTCTTTTCTGGAGCATGATGATAATCAGGGGTTACAGCCTCCTGGAATTTGGCAGAGCGTCTGGTATGTCCGGAGCAGGGTCACCCGATAACGCAGCGGCAACACTTGAGAAGGCATCTTCATGGATACCGTTCGAAGAGAGAACCCGGCTTTTCCTGGCGCAGACTTATCTTGGTGACGGAATGATACTCGCAGCAGGGAATGCTGCTGCGGAATTCAACAGCATCTATCCCTCTTACTGGAGAGGATGGATGCTTCAGGCGCTGGCGGAAGCGGCATCCGGAAGAGACCGGGATGCAGCTGATTCATACTTGAATGCCCTCAGAGCTGCTCCCGTAACCCTTCCTGATCGAACTATTCTTGCGTTGAATGCTGCAGCATTTCCTCCCGATGATCTTTTGGATCTGATCATGATAGGAGAAGCCTGCTGTGAGATAGATTGCCTGTCGGAACAGGAAACAGCGGAAATGGCTGTTACCCGTGCCGGCAGGATGGTCGCAGTTGCAGAAGCGCTGATTGAATCCGAAAGAGTTCTTCCTGAAAGAATGCTGATTCTAGCCGTGGAAATCCTTCGCAATGTACATGGGAGCGGAGGATACAGTGTTTCTGAATTCAACGTTATCCTGCTCCGCCTCCGCGAAAAGGCTTCGATACTCAACTCGGAGAGGTTGAACAGTGACCTGCAGTATCTCCCTGCCGAATAATCTATCTGCATGATATTACAGAGGAGTATTGACATCCGTCTGTAATGTATTAAGTATAAGACGAAATTCATGGTATTAACGAAAGGAGATAATATGCGGTTTATATTTATTCTTGTCTGTATAGCTGGCGTTGCTTTTGCAGCTGATGCAGACCTCAGCCCGAATCCCGGGACAGTCGGTGGCGAAGCTAACCTTACCCAGCTTGATTACTTCGATATGGAAGCTCTGGGAGCTTCCACAAGGTGTGTCGGTTTAGGTTTCGACGGTACAGATTTCTGGATAACTGACGGTGCTGAATCAGGAAGCGGACTGGGCGATAATATGATCTGGATCGTATCCGGTGTTGCTCCTCATACTGTGGTTACGAGTGTTGAGCAGAACGGTACCTCCGGCTGGGGCCTGCGCGATCTGTGCTGGGATGGAACCTACATGTACGGCAGCGAAAGCAATACAGTACAGTATTACGATGCAACTTATCTGAGAGCCGGTACCTACACTCACTCCGCTGTCAGCCCTAACAGAGCCCAGGCCTGGGACGGTACCTATTTCTACACAGGCAGTTTCTCCGAAACTATCTATCAGGTAACCTGGGACGGCGTCTCCGGCAGCTCCGCATCATCCACAGCATGGTCTACCGCAATAGCCAACGGCGGCACCTACGGCGCGGCATGGGATGCCGGTGCCAACTGCCTCTGGGTTTCAACAGCTTCGAGTGATGGCGTACTCTATCAGCTCGATCCGGCTGGCGCTCTCATAACAACCTACGACATCAGCCCTGAATCCGCCTCATCCGGCGGATGCACGATGGCTGACTATGCAGGTACCGATATCGATCAGCTCTGGGTTCTCGCCCAGTCAACACCTGACGGTGTTTACTGCTGGGATGTCGTTTCTGTTGCCCTTGAAAGAGACACCTGGGGATCAATCAAGACCGTATTCTAGGACTGAACACAACTGTCCTGACAGGGAGGGGGCTTCGGCCCCTTCCTTTTTTATTTCGCTGTTTTGCTGATGAGCGCGGAATTGTATATTCCAATTCCAGTTCATAAGATCAGCATATTTCATCGATAACGATGCATCACTGAGTTTCGTATTTTGTGATGAAAAGGGAGGCTTCTCTTGAAAACAATTCCGGTCACAGTTACAGTTGCAGCGGCAGTGCTGCTGCTCCTTATATCAGGATGTTTCGGTTCTTCCGTTCCTGCAGGAGATACCTGGCTTATCATTGTCGGAACAGACACCGTAACAGTTTCTGAGATAGGGGATGCATGGAACAGAATGGATCAGGATCAACGCGGATATTTCACAAGAAATACTGATCCGGCAGAGCAGTTCGTGTTAACCTACACAAGAAAGCTCATCCTTCAGCTGGAACTTGAATCGGAAGGTTATCTTTCGGATCCTGATATTGTATCCAGGGGTGAAGCATGGCTGAGGTTAACGACTGTGGATGCAGCCATTGATTATTTTGTATCAGCAGCAACCCGGGCGGTCAGTGCATCGGATATTCAGTTTTACAGAGATCATATGGGAAAATCGGTCTGGTACACACTTGATCCTGGAACTGATTCTTCAGTCGCC
Source organism: Candidatus Fermentibacterota bacterium (assembly GCA_039714295.1). GTDB lineage: Bacteria > Fermentibacterota > Fermentibacteria > Fermentibacterales > JCC-6 > Aegiribacteria. Next base: position 2,729 of record JBDLJP010000111.1, on the reverse strand, counting down.
CATGGACCGGACCATCTGCCTGAACTTGTCTTTGAGCTTGCCCTTCATCTCGACACATTATCCATCGGGCAGACCGGCAGGAGTGAATCAGGTATTGCTGTAAGACTGGATTCGGTTGTAGTAACGGATTCAGTCCTTGTTGCAGAAGCACTTGCTGATACTGTAGTCTGTAACCAGATGGCAACCAACCGTATCGCTCATGGCAGAAACACTCGCTGGATGAACGGGATCAGAAATACTCTGGTAGAGGATTACTCTATCTCAGTTGATTCCGCCGCCTTGAACAGGCTGGTTGATTTCTATTCGGGAAATGGTGAATTGATTGAAGAAATCGTTATTGAGTCCGATCTGGGCAACTGGAGCGCAGCGATGCTGAGGGATGAAATAGATTTTCTTGAATCGAAGATGTATGTGCAGCCTGCATCGTTGACATGGCAGTTCTATTTTATCGATAATCTGTCCTTCGGTGTATTTCTGGCGGAAACCCTGCAGCATGCAGCTCCCCTGCTGGTGGATTCACTTCGAGTCGGGGCTGAATCCTACATATTCGATATCGCTTCTGAAAAACTGTACATTGCAGAGATCTTTTCCCGGGTTACCGTTTCCGATTCTGAGATAGAGGAGATGTTCTGCAATCTTGAAGAGCCCCTCATCATAGAAGAGATGCGTTCACTGCAGGTTGTCATGATACCTGAAGAAGATCTGGATGATTACCGGACTGCTTCCGCCAGAGGGAGTATAGATAATTGTGTGTCAACACTCAACGGAATTGCGTATCTTGCAGCGGATTCAGCCAACCCGCAGATAACCAGACTGCTGAGGAGCAGCGAAATTCCGGGCGGTTACGGTAATGAAATATTCCTTATCGACCCATCAGACACAACAAACTGGACAGAACCTCGTGTATTGACAGAAAGCGGGGGATATGTCCTGTTCAGATTGATCGATGTCGTACCTGAAAGAGAAGCTCTTCTGGAGGAGGCTGGAATTCCCTTGGAGATGATGATCCGCACCGGACTTGAGGAAGAGGCAACCATTGCATTTATGCAGCAGCTTGAATTGAAATACGAACCTCTGATAAACGAAGAAGTCATCGAGGATCTTCCTGTAGATCCCGGTCTCTGGGAATCTCTGTAAAATCGGGAAGACTCTACTATTGACCGATGGTTCGTGGAATGTTAAACTCAGTGAAGTTCAAAATTTCGTATTTTCATACAAATTAATAACTGTGATTCTGGTGTTTAACCTGAAAAGGAGGGGCTATGCAAGGTGATGTGATTCTGGATTGCAAGGGATTATCGTGCCCTATGCCTATCATGAAACTGGCGATGGCCATGAAGAAGCTTGAGGTTGGCAAGGTTCTTGAAATGTACGGTACAGACCCCGGTTCAAAGGATGATGTCCCTGCATGGTGCGAGAGGACGGGGAATACTCTTCTTGAGATCGTTGACGTTGATGACGGTTTTACATTTTTTATTCGCCGCGAGAAATAGGTTTATGGTTCATTACTGTTGTGCGGTAGAGTGGGGATACGATTCCCCCGACACCGCTTCACTTCACAAAGGAGATAAGGATGAATGAATCCGGTTCGGAGAAAAAGGGAATTCTGCGCGAACTGTTCGATATCTTCTTCTCGAAATCGTGGCCCATGTGGGTGGGTGGAATCCTGCTCGGAGTGGGTAATATCGCTCTTTTCATTGTTCTGAAACCCTGGGGAGCTTCCGGCGGCATCTATGTCTGGGGAGCAAACCTGTTCAACTCGGTATTTGGAACTGGTTTTGGCTTCAAAGGAGGACCGCTTCCGCCAGTTGAACTGTTCCCCTATTCAGTTATCTGCTTCCTTCTGTTCCTTGGTGCACTGGGAGCATCTCTCCTTTCCAGACAGTTCGCATTCAGATTTCCACCTATTGGCGAAATATTCAAGGGTCTTATCGGTGGTGTTATCATGGGAATTGGCGCCATGGTCGGTAAATCCTGTACTCTTGGTGGATATTTCAGCGGTATAGCAGCTCTTTCAGTTGGAGCTGTGGTATTTACTATCGGTCTTGGAATAGGTACCTGGATTGCAGTGAAGTATCTGATGTTTGAAATTAACAAGTTCCCCAAGATCAGCAGCGGTAAAACAGCATCTCTGCTTGGCGCAGGCAAAGGCAAAGGCGGCTGGCAGCCAATAGTTGGTGTACTGGTACTTATCTTCGGTCTTGTTATAGCCTTCAGATATACAGGCACCAGCTCGGTGCTGGCCTGGTATGCGGCGATTGGTTTGTTCTTCGGATTTGTATGCCAGCGTTCACGGTTCTGCCTGGTCAGGGCACTGCGTGAGCCGTTCACATCCGGTGATTCAAAACCTGCCGTTGCAGCGATTGTTGGTATTCTAGTCGCAATGTTCGGTTTTACCGTTATTAAGTTCATGGGTGTTAGAGATGCCATGTTATGGGTATGGCCACACTTCTGGGTTCCCGCTGTACTGGGTGGCATAAAGCGTCAACACGAGGACGAACAGGCCTATGCCCTTGCCGCCCAGGTAGAAGTCCAACAGCGAGTGCTCCTTCCTCGCCCGAAGGCCGATCCAGCCGATCACCAACAGCGACGCCAGGTAGGCCCCGATGAAGGCCAGCTCGCCGCTTCCTTGGCGGTCTCCGTGCTCACGGCCATCGTGCTGCGGCGTCCCTGGCCTGCTGAATCGCCGGGCGAGGAGGAGCCGCGGTGAACAACGAGCTGATGCCTTT
>JBDLJP010000110.1:0-7016 GCA_039714295.1 Candidatus Fermentibacterota bacterium | reverse complement strand
GTGAAGTTCTGCTCTTTTACTCCGGCTTGTGTGGAAAGATCTCACGAATCGCCTTTCCGCCTCCTGTGAACCACCATACCGGTATGAAGACCAGAGCAGGGATCAGTAGAGAGGGAAGAAACGGCAGTTTGCGAGTCAGAGGAATAACAGCGAATGCAGGTACCGAAGCAAGGATGGAAATGAAGGTATCCCTCCAGATCGGTACATGATAACCTCTCCACCAGAGGAATAACCAATAGCTTACAAGCATCAGCAGATTTCCCGCGACAAGGAGAATTCCAGCTGAGAGTAATCCGAGTACAGGCATAAGTAGAAGGTTCCCGCTGATTACAAGTATCAGCGCTGCTGTGGTGACAGGTACAACTATCCTGACCTTATTTACAGCCATGAGAGATGAGAGCATGATGATTGTGAAATACATTGTCGCGAGTCCCGCAAGACATAGATACAGGCACAGCTGCAGTTCTGTAGCATCGATACCTCTCAGGTAGTTATTTCCCCATACGAACCTCAGAAATCTGTTTCCTGCGGACAGGACAGCAAGAAAAGGTGCCACAGCAAGTGCAGTGAATATCCTGGCCATATGCCCGGTCTGCTGCTTATATCCACCATCTCTGAATGCCCTGCAGAGAGATGGAAACAGGGCACCCGGCAATAATGTGGGTGAAACGAGGAGGAGCATTATCTCTATTATCCTGAGACATTCCTGCCATGCAGCCACTGCATTTTCACCGAGTATCTGTCTGATGAGGATATTATCCGCTCTTAGATGGACAACTGTAACCAGCCCCATGATTCCAAGGGGCAGTGCGGTAATGAAAAGCTCCTTAATTTTCTCCTTATCGATGGAAGGCATTAGAGAGAACCCTATCCTTCTGAGGAATACAGCTGCAGCAATGGTTGCGGCGAGAGCTCGAACAACGTAAGCCGAAGCAATTGCAGTAAGATCCATTCTAAACTGAATCAGAAGCAGTACAGCGCCAAGACCTGCTATGCCCATAAGGATTCTGCAGATGGATTCGTATATCATTTTTTCACTAGCTCTGAAAACTGAATAGAACATTTCAGCAAAGGATTCGAAAAGAACCGAAATACCGATTATTCCAAGAATAAGCATTCTTGCAGGAGACATGCTAAGAAGAACACCCGCGAGCATCAGTATTGGCAGACCCAGTAATGCCAGGATTATTCTGAGCGTAAAGGATGCGGACAAGAGTTCCTGAGTATCGTCAGGATGAATGCTTGAACGCATGTTAAGAATGAGTGAAACACCCATATCGGACAAACCAAGGTATATCTGTCCAAGTACTACTACAAAAAGAAGACCTCCGAAATCCCCATTAGACAGGTACCTCGAAAGGAATATTATCGACAGGAAGAGAGAGCCTTTCCCAATGAACTGGCCAAGCAGCATAAATCCTGTGTTTGCAGCCTTTGATGACCTCCCCATACCTGATATGCTGTCTAAAGTTTCTGGTCTGGAAGGAATATTCAGCTCCCTTGTCTTACTGCAGTTAACTTTCTCTCCTGATAGAAGGCTAAAATACGCAACTGAATGGTAACTTACAATACTGACCGTGGTCATGGATATTATTCGCATATGTGTTAATTTCCGTTCTTGACTATCCCCCGAACGATTGTTATTACCTCTTGGAATAAGTAACATACAGTACCTGTTTACTGTACCCTGTCATCACCATAAAGACCCGGGAGGGGCGAATTTGAGCAATTCTCTGGAGTATCTTCTGATGGAACTAGGCCTTTCCGGGCTGGAAGCAGAAGCGTACCTTGCCGTACTCGCCGAACCTGACAGCACCGGCTACCGAATTTCGCAGGTACTTGGTAAACCTGCGCCCAATACTTACAAAGCGCTCGATTCTCTTGTTATCAAAGGAGTGATCCTGGCAGATGAGAGCAGCAGGAGCCGAACATTTGTTGCTGTTCCTGTCCGGGAACAGGTCATTCAGAGAAGCCACAGACTCAATATGCTTGCCGATGAAATAGAGGAGCGCCTCGAGAATATTCGTAAGCCCCGCTCAGAGGAAGGCCTGTACAAACTCACGACTGTTCATCAGGTATTTGCCAGGGCTCAGGAAATGATAGAGAATGCGCAAGAAACAATTATCGCTGATGCGGATAACCTTCCCATGAAGCATCTGTCCGATGGCTTTCTGCGTGCGGCATCCCGAGGAGTGAAGGTTCTTCTTCACGGTAGGGAACCTATGAGTATGCCCGGATGTGAATTCATCAGCAGCGTTACCGAGGGCTGGCAAGGGGATATGCTTGTTCTGATTACTGACAGCAGGGAATATCTGACAGCGTTCATGTCCAGCGATATGAGATCAGTGACAGGTGCTGTCTGGAGCAGAAATATCATTGCTAACTGTCTTTACCGGAGTTACATGATCAAGGCATTATTCTACAGGATAAGCATGATGATCGGGGAAGAGGGAAACTCTCTGGAGGATATCAGAGCAGAGCTCCTGCGGCTCTGGGATAAATGGGGTTACAGCGACCCCGGCAAGGAAGCTCTGGAGAAAGTTCTCAGAAAATCGGATGATTGACAGCTTCAGCTCAACGGGTATCCGGAATTAACACTCAAATCTGATTCCTGAAGGCCATTATCATGGCTGGAATTTTGACAAAATAATATTATTAGTTATATACAAATAATGATAATGAATTGTGAAATGTAAATAAGAAATGTTCGGTTTCATTGCATGCTGGCATGAAAGGGAATATTATGAAGAGCATATGGACTATTCCGGTTGTGATGCTGTTCACATTGTCTGTTGTTTCTGAGTTATCTGCAGACTGGCTGGAGCACACTCTTTCGGATTCATTCTCGGGGGCGATATCAATAAAACTCACAGACATAGATGATGACGGAGATATGGACATCCTCGGAGCTGCCTGGAACTCCGGGATCTCGTGGTGGGAGAACGGAGGCGGCTCGTTCACTATGCATACCATCGATGACGGCTTTTCAGGCGCTATTTTCGTGGAATCGGAAGATATCGATAGCGATGGCGATATGGATATCGTAGCATCATCCAACGGGTCAGATACCATTGAATGGTGGGAGAACGGTGGAGATGAAAATTTCACAGTCCATCTGATATCCGACAGCTTCGCGGATGTTCACTCTGTCTATCCGGCAGACCTGGACGGTGACGATGACATTGACTTTATCGCAGTATCCTTCGGCGATGAGCTGGTCTGCTGGTTTGAGAACGATGGATCAGAAAATTTCACACAGAGAGTTATCGCGATTGGAGTAGACGGCCCATGGACTGCATATCCAGGTGATATCGATGGTGACGGATATCTTGATATAGCTGTCGCATACCGGCTTGCGGACGAGGTCAGATGGTGGCAGAACGATGGAAACTGCAATTTTTCAGGACATATAGTAGATGGTAACTTTGACGGCGCGCACATTGTTATCATAGAGGATCTTGACTCTGACGGTGATAAGGATATCGCTGCAACGGCAAGAGACGGGGATATGATTGCCTGGTATGAGAATGACGGACAGCAGAGTTTCACGAAGTACGTAATTGCAGATAATTACGACTGGCCTACGTTTATCAGCCCTGCTGACCTGGATGGTGACGGCGATCTGGATATTGCCTGCGCAGCATACAACGATGATGATGTATCCTGGCTTGAAAATACTGGAAGCATGTTCTTCACGATGCACCATATAGACACTGAATTTGACGGAGCGATACCAGTTGCATCAGGTGATATCAGCGGTGATGGCAGAATTGACATAGCCTCCTGTGCTTACAATCTCAACTCGATCACGTGGTGGGAGAATATCGATTCGACATCAAGCGGTGAAGATCCGGCGGCAGGCTCCCCTGCTTCTTTCAGAATCAGTCCAAATCCCTCAATCGGGTCTTTCAGCATTGATTATATGATCGATGAAAGCTGCGATATTTCTGCAAATATCTACGATGTTTCCGGCAGGCTCGCACTTAGTTTCACAGAGAACGCGAAGAGCGGCAGCAACAGTATTCCAGTTTCAGACCTGTCCATGGGTATATACATGGTTCAGCTGGTACAGGGTGATATCGTCTCCTGCGGGAGAGCATGTGTTTCAAAGTGAAACAAGTTTGAGAAATGCTGTTGGATTTCAGCAGGTACCAGCCGCTATTCTATTCAGACTGTTTCCTGATACGATTGAACTGTCTGACAAGGAGAACTGAACCCCAGATAAGAGAGATGAACATTATCAGTTTGCCGCCGAGTGCCGCCATGTCTGCAATCAGGTGATCATGTTTGAGCAGGTTAAGCTCTGAGAGTACATAATTCCAGTCATGGAATCCGTATGGGGAGGAGAGGCCTGTGTTTCCTCCAAGAAGCTGAAGAGTGAGTGTTCTTGCGTCATCAATGTATGGGGATAGGTCCAGCACGCTTTCCCCCATCCACCACAGACCTATGGAGGCACCGAAAGTGTCACGGGTTTTTATCAGGAGGACAAGGGTACAGATAAATGGCATTATCACCTGTCCCAGACTCCCACCAAGTGAGTGCATTATCCTGCCCAGAGGTCTGAATACTATGTGCCCTGTTTCGTGAAAAGGGAGATTAACGAGATGCATGAAAGAATTTCCAACATAGTTGCTCTCGATTGAAGACTGAAAGAATTTAATACTCCAGATGAACAGGAAGAGGAAGGCGATGAGCCTTCCTGCGAAGTAGAAAATTTCAATCTTATCTTTTGTATGGAACATGTAATCTGTAACGCGTTTCAGCTTTGATCGATCCGCGGCTCCGAAGGATGGCTGCCTGTTCAGAAGATGATCGTAATCCAGGGGTTTGTACCTGCTGAAGAACAGTCCGCAGCGCAGGCACTCCTCATTTTCATCATTCTGTTCAAGTCCGCATTTAGGACAGTTCATGTTGGTGATTTCCAATATGCGTGCTGCTCAGGATGTAGTGAATCCGGATTTAGATTAATTCGATCAGTACTGATGGATCATCCAGCTCCTCAACGCATCCTATAACAGCTGTTTCTGTATCTCCATGCTCCCTGAGTGCTGTAACCAGAGCATCCGCCTGATCAGGTCTGACTGTAGCAAGGAGTCCTCCGGAAGTCTGGGCTTCAGCGAACAGGTTATAGTATCTTCTGTCAAGATTCTCAGCGATTCTCAAATAAGGGTCGACATAATCGGAACACTTGCAAACGCCCTTTGGATTGAATGTTTCAAGCAGATCAAGCACACCAGGCAGGAGGGGAACATCTTCTGCGTTTATGACAATCCTGACTCCGGCATTTCGGGCAACGGGGAGTGAATGCCCCAGAAGGCCGAAACCAGTAACATCAGTCAGACAGCTCACAGCGAACCTCTGCATTATCTCTGAAGCGTATTTGTTAAGCCTTTCCATCCAGAAAACAAATGTGCTGAACTGGCTTTCTGACAAACCCCCGTTTATCATAGCATCGCAGTAAACCCCCGTACCGATGGGTTTCGTCAGGATTATCAGATCTCCAGGTTTTGCATTGTCATTCGATAGAACTGTAAGGGGGTTGGTGATTCCAGTCACACTCATGCCGAAGGAGAAATCATCCTGTTCCATCGTGTGTCCGCCCAGGAGTACCACACCTGATTCATGAAGCTTTTCCGCGGCTCCGGTCAACAGCTCCAGGATCGCTTCGGGAGGGATCTTTCCCGCCGGGTAAGCCAGGTGGTTCATTGCCGTAATGGCTCTGGCGCCCATGGCCCAGATATCGGAAAGACTGTTTGCAGCTGCTATCCTTCCGAAACTTCTTGGATCGTCAACTATTGGGAAGAAGAAATCAACTGTCTGTACTAGAGCTATATCGTCAGTGATCTTGTATACTCCCGCATCGTCCATTGTCTGCATGCCGATAATCAGATTAGGAGAATCGGGCAGAGGCAGCTTTTCAAGTATCCCGGCCAGCCTGGTCGGGTTGAGTTTGCCTGCTCAACCGGCGCAGGGGCCATACTCCGTCAGCCTTATCTCTTTACCTGATGGGAGAGAACGCTGTGGGATACCGCCTTGCAGCAGCTTCTCCTGGAGAAATTCGCAGTAAGTCTGCTGATGTCTGTTATGATGGAATGCTATGCACTCCGAACAGTTCCCCCGCCTTTTACAGTCTGAGGGGCAGGGACATTTTTCTCCATTATAGAGTTCGGAATATGACAATTCATCTCATTTCACAGGATGATGGTGTTGATTTCCTACTGCGGGAATATACAAAAGCAACCAGTAGTGAACAGCTATTCTAAATCTTTCTGCGAGGGTCTGTAATTCCTGTTTTTCTTAAGAAGGCCGCGTTTCTTCTTATCAGCGAGTCTCTCCCTCTTTGACGCAGCTGAAGGCCTCGTCTGCTTCCTTTTCAGCGGGATTTCAGAAGCTTCCTTAATAAGCTTGATCAGCCTTTCGACGGAGCTTGCCCGGTTTCTTGCAGGTGAGCGGTACTGCCTTGCGTGAATAACGAGAACACCTTCATTGTTAATACGTCTGCCGCAAATTTTCTCAAGGCGGGTTTTCACTTCATCAGGAAGGGAGGGGGAGTTCCTTATGTCGAATCTCAGGACGACTGCGGACGACGTTTTATTAACCTTCTGTCCGCCGGGGCCTCCCGAGCGGACGAATTCAAAATCCAGTTCATCTTCCGCGATGCTTATCGAGCCTGTAATTTCTATCACTGTATTCCCCGGAGTTATAACGCTTGACCATTAAATACCAAACTATCATTGTGCCCATATCAATAAGTGATGCAGTCTGGAAAAGAAAGGATGATAATGGATCCAGTAATTCCGATATTCGCAGTTATGGCGGTAGTCGCAGGCATAGTAATATGGATTGCGATAATGGTAGGCAAGAAACGGACAGCCGCCTGGGAGGCTATTGCACAGAGGCTTGGCGCCAATTTCACTTCCAGGGGTTCAAACGCTTTTGCGGCCTTTCCATTCCAGCTTTTCAACACAGGATCGAGAAGGAAGATGAACAATCATCTTCAATGGGAATCTGAAGGC
>JBDLJP010000109.1:0-7040 GCA_039714295.1 Candidatus Fermentibacterota bacterium | reverse complement strand
GAGATGTGGAACCTCCTCGGGAGTGATACCTGTCGACTATACCAGGGTTCAGTATGTTAACCGCATAAGAAAGGGTAAACCGGGACAGGTTGTGTACACCAGGGAAAAGACTGTTTTTGTGGATCTGGACAAACTGTCCTGATGTGATCAGCAGGAGAAAGGGGAAAGATCATGAGCAGCGAATTCACACAGAAGCATCTCGACGTATTCAGTTCCGCGTACCTTTTCCGGAATCTTGAACCTGACGAACTTGAATTTTTCGTTAGCAATACTCAGTACGCAGAGCATGTTCCCAACAGTGTCATCATCAGGGAGGATGACCAGGGTGAATACCTCTACCTTATTCTCTCCGGCAAAGTCCGGGTTACAAAAAGAACCTACGAAGGAATCGAGCAGATACTCGGAATTCTGGAAACAGGAGATTTCTTCGGTGAGATGGTTCTTCTGGACCGCAGAAGCAGAAGCGCCTCCGTATACGCGCATACAAGGGTGGAGCTTGCCAGGATACAGCACTCCAAAGTGGCGGCCATACTGAATGAGAACCCCAGGATAGGACTGAAAGTGCTTCGCGCTTTCTCAGAGGTTATTTCACTGCGGCTTCGCAATGCCAACGATAAGCTGCGATCACTGCCCTTCATCGAGAGAACCTTCTGAATATGCGCGAAAGCCCTGAAGAGCTTCTCACTCAAGCGAAAGAAGCGGTTTCGAACTGCTACTGTCCCTATTCAGGATTCCGTGTAACAGCGGTTATTGAGGATGCCGATGGAGGGCTGCATTGGGGAGTCAACGTCGAGAATTCGTCCTACGGACTTACCATCTGTGCCGAAAGGGCAGCTGTTTTCAAGGCTGTCTCGCACGGGCAGAAGAAATTCACAGGAATTCTGATATACTCACCTGACGGTGATCCCCTTCCCTGCGGCGCCTGCAGACAGGTACTTGCCGAATTCTGCGATGATGATTTCCCTGTTGTACTAGCGACACCGCACTCGATCAGACACTTCACTCTGGCTGAACTGCTTCCAAACCCTTTCAAGCCCGAATTTGCAACCTGAAGATCATATCCGGTTTCATTGACATAGCTCGAACAGCACTGTTATCATAGCGGTGATTGTTGTGCGGAATTTCACTGTCAGTTCATATACTATTGTTACAGAACTGGATACTGTTTCTGCGCAATTTACTGATAGACTGTTGGCTCATACATTGAGACCCCCGCAAATTCAATGGTTTTATTGTATCCCCGGGTCATCGCCAGAACAGGGAGTATTAAAAAATGCGTATATTGATGGTTAAAGGGTATTCATTCAACAGGGAAGTTCCGCAGTATTCATACCCGCTTGGATTGATGTACATGGCCTCGCATCTCCGATTGAGCCAGCCCGATCACGAGATAGAGATTCTGGATCTGCGCTGCCACAGACATCCGTATGACCTCCTGCAGAAACGGCTGCAGACATGGGATCCGGAGGTAGTCGCTATCTCGGCGCTTACATGTGAGGCGGAAAGCCTTCACAGAACCGCAGCCATGGTCAGAGAAAGAAATCCGAAAGCCGTTATTATGGTCGGCGGACCCCATATCTCCGCATGCACGAATGATGTCGCAGAAGACCCGAACATAGATGTGCTGGTTACAGGGGAAGGTGAAACAGCATTCACGGAGCTCATCAGAAGAATTTCCATCGGAGAAAGTATTCAGGGGATTCCCGGTACAGCCTCCCGGGCGGATGGAAAACTGGAATGGGGAGCACCGGGAGAATTGATCGCTGATCTGGATACGATTCCATTTCCAGCCTGGGACCTCGTGGATATTAAAAAGTATGCGCACCTTGGCCGGGCAGGTAACGTCAGGCGGGGCAGGTATCTGCCTATCTTCACATCGAGGGGATGTCCATACAGGTGTTTCTACTGCCACAACGTTTTCGGAAAGAAATTCCGTTACAGATCTGCGGAAAATGTCGTTGAGGAAATAAAGCAGATCGTTGAAAAATTCGGTATTACCGACATTGAGGTATACGACGATATCTTCAATCTTGATCTCGACCGTGCCAAACTCATCTGCAATAAGTTGCTTGAACTCGATCTCGGACTCTCTCTTGCATTCCCAAATGGCGTAAGAGCCGATCAGCTGGACCAGGAACTGGTGAACCTGCTGGCCGAAGCCGGAACAACAAATCTCGCGGTTGCGGTTGAGACGGCATCCCCGGATCTTCAGAAAACGATCGGCAAGAATCTGGATATTGAACGGGTGAAAACTGTGATTTCCTGGGCTGACGAGGCCGGAATAGTTACAAACGGTTATTTCATGATTGGATTCCCGGGTGAGACAGCCGAGCAGGTACGGAAGACTATTGCATACGCTGAGACTACCGATCTCTTCTTCGCCAGCTTTTTCATTGTAACACCGTATCCGGGAACACCTCTCTGGGATCAGACAATGTCTGCATTCGATTCATCTTCTCTGGATTTCAGCAACTACAACTATCTCTCAGGCTACTTCAATCTCAGTGAAATGAGCGGCGACGAACTCCGTCTCCTGCAGAAGGAGGCATACAGACGATTTTACTCAAAAAAGAGATGGAAGATCATAAAATCCATTCCCAGGCTTCGTATTGATTATCGGAATGCTGTCTGGTTATGGCTGGGACGGATGAAGGACAGAGCCGGATTCAGAGCGCACGACAGTTAGTCTCAAACCCGTAACGCCTGTAGTTCAGGATAACGCTATATCTGAACGCTGCCCGGATCGGCGGTCTTCCTGCCGGATCGATCAGACAGCATGAAATTCCTTCTCAGCATTTTCCAGGCCGTTTTTCTGAAGATATTCTGTGCAATGAATTCTACTGTTTCCCTGATCTTCACCCAATGGCTGGGTTTAATCGGTACAAAGTCGGGAAGATCCTCATATGTCCTGCCGAGGAGACGCTCCTCAATCAGACAGTCATTTTCATCGTACAGATCCTTCTCCTGCTCTTCAAGGTATTGGAGATAGGGTTCTGAACTGGCATAAACAGGGAAATACTGATAGAATGTTTCCCGGTTTTTTCTGAAGAAATGCCGTTGACCCTCGATGATCTTCCTCTGTAACTGGCTGGGTCTGATCTGTTTCGGGAAAAATACAACGAAATGTCCGGTGAAAAGTCTCCAATCCCTGTGAATGAAGCGATGATCGGGAATAATCTGGGGAATGCCGACAGTCTTTTCTTTACCCGGAATGTCGTATAATGCACTGAACCCGACAGTGTACAGTTTAGTGTCCAGAGCGAAGGATACCGTCCTGGTCAGGCTCTCCTCGGTATCGGCATCCGCACCGAAAATAAACAGACCATGTATGTTCAGACCCCGCTCACGAAGCCGGCTGACATCAGCTTCGAACCCGCTTTGTGTCTGGCCTTTAGAGAACTGCGAAAGAGTGGCGTCATTAGTGGACTCGAAGCCGACACCGATGTAGACGTTATCTATCCGGCTAAGCGCATCAAGCAGTTTCGGTTTTCTGGCCAGTTCCACGCGGCTGAAGATGTAAAGTGTCAAATGTCCGTCGTACTTTTCAATCAAAGGTTCAAGTATGGACAGAGCGTGATCCGAATTGTGAGTGAAATCATTATCAACAAAAAAGACAGTTCGTGATCCCAGATAATCGAATGCCCGGTCTATTTCTTCAAGCACCACTTCCGCAGGCCGCGTTCTGTATTGGGAGCCAAGTTCATATTTCACCATGCAGAATTTGCATTTATGCACACAACCGCGAGAGGACTGTGCAACAGGAAGGCTTATCCTCGGAATCTGAGCACGCGATATCGTTTCCCAGAGGAAACGTCCAAGTCGATTTTTGGGGTAACCCTCGATAATGGATATATCAATCGGATGTGTTAGGTCGCTCATGAATGCGTGGTCCGGGTTATGATGATAATGCCCCGAATCGTCACGGTAGCTGATTCCCTTTGTGTCAGTCGCGTCCCTGCCGTTTTCAATGGCATCAAGCAACTCCAGAAGCGCGGCTTCACCCTCGTTTCTGATAACGAAATCACAGTGATTCAAGCTATCCTCGGGAGCAACTGTCGCGTGACAGCCGCCGAATATTATCTTCGCCTCTGAATTATCTCTTACCTGATCCGCCTGCCTGTATCCGCGGTAAGCGCAGAATGTCATCAGGGAGAAACAGACGTAATCGCAGGAGTACACAAAATCCCAGTCTATAATGCTGCCCGAGTGCTCGCAGTAATGACGAATATCATATCCGGCATCCTTCAGTGCCTGAGCAACGGCAACACTGCCGTACCTCGGCATCCATGCCTTGTAAGCTGAGACCTGTACCGGAATATCGTCTTCAATAGGTGTAATGAGAGCAATTTTCACGCGTTCTCGAGCATTCATCCGTAATTCCTCATTTCAGTCTGGCGGCTATCCGAATAATACGGTATCGGCGCAAGGCACCGTATGGCCGATTATAATCTCCGCATAATCATCAAATATACTAGGTCTTCTCTTCAAACGGGTAACGGCCTTCCGAAGTGATCAGACAGGAAAATGAATATGGCCTGCATCCCGCAAGCTCGTATATTCAGAGCAGTCGGAGGCAGTTTCATGAGAATCATTCACCGATCATATTTATAACCATGTCATTTTCAATGGAGATGAATTGAGATGAAAAATATCGTTTGCCTGATCCTCGGACTGATTCTTCTGTCAGCTTTTACAGCCTTCGCTTATTCAGGTTTACGAACAGAGGGCCCGCAGGATAAAATAATTCAGCTTCTGGTTCTTTTTCCGGCAGTCATCTGTATTGCATGGTCTGTATCAAAGTTTATCGGGAAGGATCTGGCGCACTCAGCGCTCCGTTATCTTGACGGGATCAGAATCGGCACATTCCTTCTGCTCTCATCTGTCCTCCTGTTTGCGTTTACCACCTGGATGGCCTTCTATCCGCTCGAGGGAACAGCGAAGGGGGGGGACGAAGCAGCGCATCTTTTCCAGGCGAGGGTTTTTGCAGGCGGTGAGTTATCAGCACCGGTTCCATCCATATCCGATCCGGAGAGATTTTTTCCAAGCAGGCATCTGATAATGGAGAATGGAAAGTGGTTCTGCCAGTACCCTCCAATTCATTCAGTCTTTATGGCGCCTTTTGTCCGGCTTGATGTGACCGCCCTTCTGGGACCGCTGGAGGGAGTTCTTTCACTCATCGGTCTCTTTATGCTGATCCTTCTGTGGACCAGCGACAGAATAGCGAAACTGACCGTCATACTGCTTCTTCTCTCACCTTTCTATCTTTTTATGACATCATCCCACATGGCGCATAATTCGAATCTGATGCTCGTCACATGGAGCCTGTATTTCCTCAGCATATTCTGGAAACATGACCGTTACGTTTTAACTTATGTATCCGGTTTTCTTCTCGGTCTGGCTCTGATGACGAAACCGTATCCGATAATCATATGGGGGATCTTCCTCACGATCGTACTTGCATCAAAAGGGAAAAGGGGATTCAAAGCTCTGCTGGGTCTGGCTCTTGGTTCGTTGCTTCCTGTTGCAGCATTCCTGACGCTGAACTGGTACTACACCGGAAACCCTCTGAAAACGACGTACCAGCTTGCCAGAGCGGGCAGACTGATAGGCTTCGGACCGGACACAGCCTGGTTCCCAGTGTACGGAGACCGTGATCACACTGTATGGCGGGGAATAAAGAACGGGATAAGACAGGTTGCTTCAGGTGCTACGACTCTCTTCGGCTGGCCTCTTTTATCTCTGGTTCCCCTTGCAGCATCCACCGGATTAATGCGGAAGGACAGGAGAATCCTCTGGCTGTTCATGCCGTTACCCGCCATGTTCATTCTGCTGCTCCCGCACGCCTGGCCTGCCGTGATATACGGCCCGCGCCACTACTTCACTTTCCTCCCGATTATCCTCTTTCTGTCTGTTATTGGCCTGACATTTATTTATCGTGCGGCAAGAGCCAGATGGGAAGTACGGGGAGGGAACTTCTTCTTACTTGTTCTTGCGGGTCTGTTCGGGATTTCGCTCTCTCTCTACTTCCCGGAGGAGATCAGGCTCAAGTCGGGTCCGTGGCTGGCAGTTGAAAGCATCCCGTGGGAACTGGCTCAGGAGACTGTCGAGATTCCGGCTGTGGTATTCATGGAAGCTTCTGACCGCGGTTACCCGAATATTCTGAGCGGCATGAACTATAACTCACCGTTCCTCAACGGTGATATCATATTCTGCGCTCACCAGACGGCTGTCGAGGATAGGGAGTTCATGGCAGCATTCCCCGACAGAGAGTACTACCTTTACTTTGTTGACCGCACGGGATCTCATATTATGGAATCATGGAGCCCTGAACTTGCAGAAGAGCTGCTTCCCTCAAGGATTGTACACCCGGATCCCCTCAGCGTACGGGAGTGATGACAGGGGCATCCCGGGCCTGACCCCGCGCTGCCGGTTTCAGATTCCGGTCATGGATAGGGAAATGCGGCCTCTCTTTGTATCCACATGCAGAACCCTGACCTTGATTTTCTCGCCTGCAGAAACGATATCAGCCGGGTTTTTAACAAATCTGTCCGCCATCTCGCTGATGTGAACCAACCCGTCCTGGTGTACCCCGACATCGACGAAAGCACCGAAATTTGTAACATTGGTCACTATGCCGGGAAGAATCATCCCCTCTTCGAGATCCTTGATATCATGTACATCAGCAAAACTGAACACCTGGAAGGATTCTCTGGGATCTCTACCGGGTTTCTCCAGTTCTTTCATAATATCACGCAGAGTCGGAAGCCCGGTTTTTTCATCAGCAAAATCATGCAGATCGATTGTTTTGCGTGCGCTCTCAGAGCGCATCAATTCCGCAACACTGAGGCTTTTCGACCCGGCTATCCGTTCCACCACGGAATAGCTTTCAGGATGAACAGCACTTGCGTCCAGCGGATTCTGCCCGTTCCTGATTCTGAGAAAACCGGCTGACTGCTCGAATGCGGCCGGACCGAGTCCTGAAACTTCAAGAAGCTGTTTTCGGCTGCGGAATGACCCGTTCTCCTCACTCCATTTTACAA
>JBDLJP010000108.1:0-7048 GCA_039714295.1 Candidatus Fermentibacterota bacterium | reverse complement strand
TCGATGACAGTACAGTCCTCGGAAAGGCTGAAGAATACTTTCATCCCGGTCTTCTCTCTCGAGATGATTCCAGATCCGACAAGATTGGCGAGTTCTCTCTGAACCCCTCCCCTGCCTGTGCGGAGAATATCTATAAGCTCAAGCAGAAAAAACGATTTTTCCGGATTCAGAAAGAAGAGGGATAAAAGCTGACGCCTGATCCTGCCGAAAAGAGATTCATTAACAGATTTTGTACTCATAAAGGGTATCTGTTAATGCAGTACACCCCTTGTCAAGTGCAATAGAAACTCAACCTAAACCACTCCAAGTGTTTTACCGACATCTATGAAGGCTTCAACACAGGTATCAACCTGCTGTGTGGTGTGGGCTGCGGAAATCTGAATTCTGATCCTTGATTCCCCTTGAGGAACTACCGGGTAGAAGAATCCTATTGCATAAATGCCCTTGTTGAGAAGTTGATCAGCAAATCTCTGTGCCAGTGCCGCATCATCGGGAAGATGACCGAAAAGAACCGGGACAATCGGATGGTCTCCTTTGATAATCCTGAATCCTGCTTCAGTCATTTTTCTTCTGAAACGTCTCTGGTTATCCCTGAGCCTGTCCCTTTCCTCACTGGATTTTTCTATCAGATCTATAACCGCCAGTGTGGTTCCGGCAATGACAGGCGCTACTGTGTTGGAAAAAAGGTAAGGTCTGGATCGCTGCCTCAGCATCTCGATCGCTTCTGTCGGTCCGGTGGTGAACCCTCCTGAAGCTCCTCCTAGAGCCTTCCCGAAAGTAGAAGTAACGATATCCACTCTCTCAGTGACTCCATGATATTCAATACTGCCCCTTCCAGATTCCCCGATAAATCCCGTTGCATGGGAGTCGTCGACGATAAGAAGCGCTCCGTATTCCTCCGCCAGATCACAGATGCCCGGAAGCGGCGCTATCTCACCATCCATGGAGAACACCCCATCGGTAACGATAGCTTTTATCCTCGCGTTTCGGGCATGGATAAGCACAGCTTCAAGGTCCTCAAGGTCAGCATGACTGTATCGATATCTTTTTGCCTTGCATAATCTTATTCCATCGATGATTGATGCGTGGTTCAGCTGATCTGAAATAATGGCATCGGCATCCGTCAGCAGAGGCTCAAAAAGCCCTCCGTTGGCATCAAAACAGCTTGAATAGAGTATTGTGTCTTCCTTACCGATAAAGCCTGATATCTTTCTCTCAAGCTCTTTGTGAATATCCTGAGTACCGCAGATGAAACGTACTGATGAAAGACCGTAACCGCGCTCTTGTAGAATTCCGCATGCCGTGTCAACCAGTCTCTGATCACCTGAGAGGCCGAGGTAGTTGTTCGCACAGAAATTGAGAACCTCTCCCGATCGGTCAACATCGACGAAAGTTCCCTGCCTTGATGTAATGATCCTTTCCCTCTTGAATGTACCGTTCTCTTCGGTTTTTTCAAGCCTGGATCTCAGTATGTCCTGTAACCCTTGAGTGTACATATTCATGACCTTTCGGCATCTTTGATACAATGATATCAACGGAAGCATGAAACATACTAGATAGGGACTGTTGAAGTTTACTCCGCACTTTCCCTGAAAACCTCCAAGACTGCATTTGAGATTACAGCTCCAGGTTTTCCTATCCTGCGGGTAAGCCAGCCGTAACTTCGGAAATAAATAGGGACGGAGGCTATTTATTCATAACAATCAAATAATCTGCAACATCCGGGATACTTCTGTGTATTTTATTCGCCATACAGATTTAAAAAGCCTCCGTCCCTATTTAATCAGCCTGACCAGTCGTTTGCCAGTACGGCTTTAACATCATCCCAAAGCTGCCCCATCCGGATGTCCCGCCAGAATCTTTTCCAGATGTATGAAGGCCTGAAATAAAACTTTCTGTGAAAGAGCGAGTAGTAGTGCTGGATAGTTTCCCAATCCAGGTTCTCGTGTTTCCAGACCTCCGATGTGGAGTGAAAATTGTACATGCGCCAGTCTTCAGAGAGTATCCTGCCTTCCATCTGTATCTGTCTGTAAAGCGCAGAAGACGGGAATGGCAGTGTCATAGACGCTTTAGCGTATGTAAGAGGAAGACTTTGGGCAAAATGGATACTCCGTTTCATGGTCTCTTCAGTGTCCCCGGGCAATCCCATCATAAAAAAACCAATCGTTTCGAGACCGGCATCATCAGCCATTTCAACTGCTTCCCTGATCTTCTCAAGAGATTGTTTCTTGTTAACACGGCTAAGTATCTCGGGGGCACCGCTCTCAATACCGAAAGAGATCTGATAACAGCCTGCTTCCTTTGCCAGCCGGAAGAACTCACTGTCGACATCCTCTACATTAACCCCCGTGGGAAGAGCCCAGGGAGCGGGAAATTTCTTCTCTATCAGCAATCTGCAAGTGTCCTTTGCCCGTTCTATATCGGCAGTGAAATTGTCGTCTTTAATGTGAATATCCTTAAAGCCCAGCTCAAGCATCCTGAACATTTCATCAACGACTCTTCTGGAGGATTTCGATCTGATATTATGACCGAATATTCTCTGGCTGCAGAAAGTACAGTGGTGATTACAGCCTCTGTTCGTTTCCATGTACCCGACCGGATTGTCCCTGCTGGCAATGTGGGGGGAACGGTATCGCGATATATCATGAAGCTCCCATGCCGGCAGCGGAAGGTCATCCAGATCTGCTATAAGCTCCCTTGCAGGAGTCACAGTGAATCCATCGCCTCTTCCGAAGGCGATACCTTTTATATTCTTAGGATCGGTTCCTGCGCATATTTCCGCAAGGGTTATCTCACCTTCACCAAGTACCACAAAATCGAAATTACCCTCTTCAAGAGATTCCCGGGGAAGTGTAGAGGCATGGATTCCTCCGGCGATAGTAGTGGATTCCGGGAGGAGCTCGTGAGCGATACCCGCCAGCACAGCAGCCTCATGAAACAGCGGAGTGGTAAACGTTATCCCTGTATACTCAGGCTTGAATTCCTCAAGTATTCCGCGGTAAGCAGTGAGGGGATCCTCCTCAATCATCAGATCAGCTATCCTGACCTTATGTCCCTGCCTCAGAAGCTCTCCCGCAAGTGTGGCAAGTGTAATGAAAGGAGCACTTGTTATTGCTACCTTTATCTTGCTTTTTTCGTAAACACCCACAGCCGACGGCGGGTTGACAAGCAGTACTCTGCTCAAACCATTCCTCCAGTCACTCACATTTGAATAAGGATCAGATCCTTCTGACCTTGATCAGGGTTCTTTTTAGATTGCCAGGTCCCAGAACTGTCTTAAGTGTTTGCAGTATTCTTCTTGGATGAAGATAGAACCTGTAGAAAGCCCTCTTCTTCATTCTCTCAATTTTTTCGGGCTTGAATCCCTCAAGTTCGTACACTGATTTATGGAAACAATCAAAATCCTCGTAATCCTTACTTATGAATTCTCTGGTTCTTTCCCACAGTTCAGTATGCGGAAATGGAGTAGTTATATCGAACAGAGCATCATCAAACGGTTCCCGTGAGGCGAAACGGATAGTTTTCTTCATCTCCTCTTGTGTCTCGCCTGGAGCTCCCAGCATGAAGTAACCCTGAACGTAAACACCTCTCTCCTTTGCCATTCGAAGGGCTCTTTGTACTCCTTCAACGGTAATCCCCTTTTCGTAGATATCATCAAGGACTCGCTGTGAAGCCGACTCTACGCCCATGTTTATCTTGGACAGCCCGGCTTCTATCATGATATCGAGAATATCCCCGGTCAGCAGATCCGCTCTTACGTTACAGCACCACCGAAGCCCCAGTTTTTTTTCTATCATCAGTTCGCATATGCTTCTAACCCACTTAGCATCAACTATGAAGGTTGAATCCTCGAACATGAACGCGTTAATACCATAGTTCTTCACAAGCAATTCCAGTTCTTCAACTATTGATCCGGCAGAGCGTTTGCGTGTTCTCTTTCCGAATATCTCGCTGAGAGTAGGCTGGCAGAATGTACACTTGAAGGGGCATCCCCTGGTTGCCATTATGGATGTTCCCCTCAGAGCAGGATCAACTCTATCCATTGAGTACCATGATGCGAAGTACTTCTCCATGTCGAATACCGATCTGTCGGGAAGCGGAAGTGTATCCAGATCCTCTGTGAGCATCAGACCGGGAACGCTGAGAATTTCCCCTTCCTTAATCATCGTCATCCCTGGAATTGAAGAGGGTTCAGTACCATTCAGAAGAGCTTCCCAGGCTCTTTCAGCCTCACCTGAATACACCAGATCCGCTCCTGTCCTCCTGATCGTATCATCAGGCAGAACTGTTGCATGGGGTCCGCCTGCAATGATAAGAGCCTCCGGCGCAGTCTCACGCGTGATACCGGCAGTTCTGCATGCGTCAGCAAGCTGAGGTGTCATGATGGAAATACCCACGGTATCCGGTTTGAAACTGATCAGTTTCTCTTTCAGATGCTCAAATGGATTACTGCGAAAGGACATATCGAACACTTCGACCTGGCGGTTCAGATTCCTTGCGATAGCCACAAGCATTCCGAGTCCGAGTGGAGGTTGTCCCGAAGGATAACGCGTTTCGGGGAAAACAAGGAGAACTCTCTGGAAATTACTCTTCATGGGGAATCAATTATCCGGCGTTTCAGTGCCGCGAAGGTTGTGAACCGACATTTTCAGTTCTTTTATGAGTCTGCGGATTTCGTAACGCTGTCTCAGCTCGCTGTCGTCAGAGAGAAGGCTGAGAGTTGCATCGGCATGTTTAAGCCTGTCCGAAAGCATCCCGGCAAGAGTACACACTATCCTTATCGACAGATCTGGATTTCTCATGTGTAATTGTCTGAAGGTATCTCTGCTTATGAAGAAAATCTCACCGGGAGTAACACAGGTCACAGTGGCTGATCTTATTCCGCTTCTGAAAAAAGCCATTTCACCGAAAACATCACCTTCGGTAAGTGAAGCAAGAACGAATTCTTCACCCTGTGAATCACTGACTACGAAGCGACCGCTCTTGATTACGAACAGATCATTGCTGAAGGATCCCTGATCGATCACTACTTCCTGTTCCTCTGTCTTGCGAAGACCGCAGGCATCGATAAATTCTTTCTCTTCAAGAAAATTAACAGGTGCAAAAAAGCTGTTATCACGATCCATAGATCGATCCTTTCTTAACAGGTATTCTCAAATTCTTCAAAGACATCTGGTGCTTCTACACTATAGTCTTCCGATTCAATTCTATCTGACAGTATCTCAACCAGTTTCTCTACAGCGTCAGATACAGCCGAGGATAAACCTTCCCGCAGATTATCCGGAATATCAATTGTAACTCCCCAGATTCTCCATTCCGGTTCATTTTTCCCCCGCAGGATGCAAAGCTGCCTTATCACTGTGGGGATATCCATGTTGTGAAGAGACGGTGCCCATGCTCTTCTCATTCCCCTCTTCCTTAACCTGACGAGTCTGCCTGCAGGTTCCCCGGCAACTGCATCCACGAATATGAATCTTTTTGCGCAAGGAAGCACATCCCAGAGTTCCAGAGGATCGGTCTCGAGGTTGTGCAGCAAAATATCTGTTTTTTCGGGATACTTTTCCTTAAGCCTGCTCACAACGATATTTCCAGCACCGTCATCTCCTGCGAGAGTATTGCCTGCACCTATTATACAAAGCTGATGAACAAAGTGTTGATCAGGTAGCATTCTTTACGAATACCTCAGTATCGCATTTGCATTTTTCATCACCCGGGCACAATTCAATAAGTTTTATTCGGGTATTCCCTAGTTTTCCGATGTATCCTGCCAGATAGTTGTAAAACAGTATGCACAGATCATCTCCAAGCTCTATCCCCTCCTCTTTGCAAAGATCACGGATAAAACAGTTGTTAACCTGAATATTCAGTTTCGAGCCTCCATCGTAATCGGGTTTTATATCCCATGCTGAAGAGAACTGATCCACAGCCATATCAAGTACCTCCCCGAAGGATCCGGGGACTCTGTAAAGGGGAAGCTGTGTGGCAAGTGTTCTTCCGGCTATAGTGCCGACAGCGGGGAGGCTTTGTCCGAGAGTCTGGTGGAAAACTGCAGCAATCGAAAGCAGTCTTATGCCCAGATCATAAAGTGCTGCTCGTTTCTGCGCTTCATCGGATGGAGTATTCGGCAGCCGCACATCACTCCCCAGTCTGGAAGCTAGTTTGAGATTATACTCATCATGATAATATTTTTCAGAATGTATGATATCCTCGTGAGTGATCGCAGAAGCAGGGCAGATTTCACTGCAGCTGAGACAGCCAAAGCATTCCTTTTCCCGAACTACCTCAGGTATCCTTTTTTCCTCGATGAAATCGAAAACATCCGTAGGGCATTCATCAACGCACAGCTCACATCCAACGCATGCATCTTCATCTATTATAATCCTGATCATCATTTGCCCTCCCTTCTGAGTACTCTGAAGGTTCTTGAATTTCTTCTGAGTTCGATTCTCATGGGCATGCTGCCTGCAGCATGGGTGGCGCAGGCAAGGCATGGATCAAAACATCTGAGGGCGAATTCAGCACCGTTCATAAGGATATTATCATCACCTGCCTGCTTGAAATGTCTGGCAAGAGCTGTAATTGAATGGTCTATGGCATCGTAATTATTCTGTGTTGCTACAATGAGATTCGCAGCGGTAACTCTTCCTTGATCATCAGCCTCGTAATCATGGATCAGTATGCCCCTGGGAGCTTCTATTATGCTTCTGAAACGACCTCCCGCCGGTGAAGCTCCGGTACTGATCGGTCCGTCTCCAAGTTCACCTCCGCAGATCTCAGTAATTCTCTCGGTGCAGAACAGCATTTCAATCAGTCTTGCTTCAAGATAATCGAGAGATGACAGTCCGGGATTACCTCCACTCTTGAAACCCAGGAGTAGTTTGTCGGCTTCAGGTGTTGAGAAATGACTGTTTACATTAAGTCTAGCCAGGGGACCGACGAAGAACATTTTTTCTTCTCTGCCGGATCTGATCCTTACCGACCTCATGTAAGATCCCTGCATCTGATGTTCCACAAATATATCAGCATAATCATCTGCAGTGAAGGTTCT
>JBDLJP010000107.1:0-7091 GCA_039714295.1 Candidatus Fermentibacterota bacterium | reverse complement strand
ATCATTATCTCTACCGTGTTCCGGGTACCGGCATAACCGAGATATCGTACCTGCCTCATCATAAGAACCTGTATATGGAACCGTACGAGAAGATGCTTATGGGTGAACCCTACTTCGAACTTGGTGCGGATACGATTCCATTCGGCTCCGATGAAGTCAGCTGGGAGGGAACCTACAATGCTGCGGATGCCGGAGGACTTGTGCTGAACGGTCTTCAGGACAGTACCCGCATGATACTTCTGGATAGCCTGCTTCTGGTCAAGGAGAATGAAACTGCACCCGTAATAACGTATGACATATCAACTCTGACTAACCCGGTTGTGTGGATCAATAACGGAGTTAACGAAACAGTGTATCTGAAAACGGAGGAGGAGGATCCCGAGCGGAACCATGGATTAACGACTGCCCTGACCATAGGTGTCAACGGCAACCTCTGCGTCTCCGGTCCGATCCTCTACAAAGATATCGATCTTTTGAATGACAGCAACAAAGTCATGCTCGGGCTGCTGGTGAAAGAGGGTAATTTCACCATCGCTGTTGACCCGGATATGGTTATCGGCGGGCAGGATTGGGTCCTTCCCGATACACTGGATCAGACATGGGACATCAGTACCAGCACAAATGATTACAAGTACGGCATTGAGGTCGATGCTGTGATCATGGTCCTGGACGGAATTTTTCAACTTGAAGATATCGACCCGATGAACATGTTCTGGTGGGCGCATCCGGCTGTAGATCTGGAGATAGTCGGAAGCTACCTGGTTGATACAGAAGGTACAACCCATCATTATGATATGGCGGGCGGCACCTACGGATACATGACCTTAGTAACGTACGATCCAAGGCTCATGACCAGGCACCCTCCATTCTTCCCGAATACAGGTGTGTGGGATACTGCATACTGGGATGAGAGACCGGATATGCATGATGTATATGATCTTAATGATCCTGATTACATCGGGTTTAATAATATTTAATCGGAACGGAATCCGACCATGACCGGTTTCAGCTCTCAGAAAAGAGACGGGAGCCGCCGCGGGGCGGCTCTCGTCCTCGTGTTCGTTGTCACACTTGTAATGAGCCTGCTGGTTGCCGCATTATACGTCCTGTTCGCGGATAACGCCTCTACTCAGGAATATGCAGAGGAAAGAATAGAAGCTCGTTTCACCGCTGAGGCAGGTATAAGAATGGCTGTATACCTGTTGTCACTTGAAACGGAATTACCTGTAACTACGAACCCCTACTATATGCCGGATGACAGCAGCGGATGGATAACCATGCCGGGACTGGAGGGCAGAGCGCTTGTCGTGATCGACCCGCGCAATGCTGTAGCCAATCCCAGGGCTGTCCGTGGGATGGAACTCCGAGGCAGGGGAAGCAGCGGCAGCACAGTGATGGATGTTATCATGCATTACGCGCCTGATACACCATCGAGGTACGCTCTTCTGGTGGATGAGGCGATTCCAGCCGGATTCTTCATAGACGGCAGAATGGTGAAAGGTCCTGTTCACTGTAACGGTATCATAGAAATCAGCAGTATATCACCTGATTCTACCGGTGATGTTTACGTTGAAGAGATATCCACAACTGCTGATGGTGGATTTCGATTCTCGGATACAGGATTCTCAGATGTTCCTCACCCGGAAAGAAGTTCAGTATGGGTAAGACCCTACCGCCGGCATCTTGCAGGATTTCCAACCTGGGATCCAACCTCCGAGTCGGTTGATTTCACCAGGATAACCAGTTATTTCAGCTCCCTTCTGAGTGAAGCCAGGCGCATGGGAACCGTTGTAAGCAGCGTTAAACGCATCATCATTGATGGAAGCACTATTCTTATGAAATCCGCTGATGACGGTATGATCACATTCCTTGAACTGGATGACGGAGAAAATCTTGTATTCATTCTTAACGGAGGGATGCCTGTATACATAAAATCAGGGGGAACAACAAACATGGCCCTTACGATCGTGGCTACAGGTCCGGTCTATATCTACGGCAGTATCAGGGGAGCCGCAGCAGGCGCTGACGGTCCGCTGGCCATTGTAACCCTTTCGGATTTTATTATCCCATCCGATCCCCGTTTTACAGGGGGTGATGACTGGTCCCCACCGTGGGATATACAGACGGAGGCTAATCTTGTCGTAAGCGCGTATCTTGCTGCTCCTTCGGGAGAGCTTCGATCGGAGAGCGTGATGTATCCGCAGGAAGAACAGCATTTTAACATATACGGCGGTCTTATGGAAAAGAGAATGGGGCGTATCGGAACCGGCATCAGCGGTTATGAGCTTTCGATTGAATATGATCAGGGATTGACATCTCTGATGCCGCCGTTTTTCCCGCTTCTGGAGAACTGGATAATCACATCATGGATGGAAGATCCCGACTATGGAGAAAACGGCTCCATTCACGACGACCGCTATTAACATTCAGGGTCAGGCTTCAAAACTTAACATTCTTAGCATTTGGGGTCAGGCTGGGATGCTCGGTAATACATTTCAAACGCTCCGCCTTGATGATATTATTAATCGTTACACAATGAAGGTTGATATGTTTTGCAATATCGACCTGACGGTAAGCATAGGCTGAATATGCATGAAAGATGACTTTATTCCTGAATTCTTTAGGAAAGGATTCTGAATGCTCAAAAAGCTCAGAAAGTGTTGGCCGATATGCGTAACGCCGTTCTCGGGAGATACGCTTTCTATCAATGGCAGGTTTTAGAATGCTTTCTAATGATGAAAGGAATTCCTTGTTTCCAAGGAATGTATTACCGACAGTATGGAAAAATGGTGATGGCTTATCTATACCGTCCAGAACGAAATGCACATAGTTCTTTCCAGCTTCATCCGCAGCTATTCCGAAGTGGGAAAGAACCAATTCGGTTGCAATGATTGAACGTTCTTGATTGAGTGTCCCAATAGTCTCGTTGAAGCTGCTCCATGTGTACTCACCTGGATGCTTAACCAATCCTGCTCTAACAGGATTGAGTACTATATATCTGCACAATTCAAGCAGGTACAATTCACGTTGAACCAGAATAGAGTGATATCTTCCCTGGAAAACATGCCCTACGCAGCCATGCCTTCTGTTGAAGTACTGCGCATATGATGAATGCAGTATATGCATCCCACGGGAAATATTACCATCTGGTGTTTCAAGCATCAGATGGAAGTGCGTGCCCATAATGCAGTATCCGTAACACAGATAGCTGTATTTGCGAACTGCTTTGTTCAGAATGCTAAGGAATTTGTATCTATCTCCATTCTCAAGGAAGATAGGTTTTTTGTTGTTACCTCTGGAGTAAACGTGATAGAGAGCACCGGGAAACTCTGTTCTTAATTGCCTAGTCATAACTATAGGATCGGCATAATTTATCTATGATGCAAGTAGTCACATGCATTAAGATGGAATCAGCTTGACCCTAAATGCTAAGAATGCTAAGTTTTAAAGCCTGACCCCTTATGTTAAGCTTCTCAGGTTATCAGCGAATAGTCTGGTGTATTCACCAGTCGGGAAAGCTGATTCCATTGCGCCTGCGGCCAGAGCGATGCTCTTCTGCAGAGGCAGTGTGTAGCGCATAACTGTGTATTTCTTCCTGAAATCCGCGACTTCACCGGCAACATTCTCGTTCTTCACGATAACTCGTGACATGAGTTCCGCCAGCTGACCGAAATCATCCTCATCCATTCCGTACCTTGTCATCTCAGATACACCCGTTCTGATGCCGCTGGAGGAGAGGAAAGTTGTATCATCCGGCAGGGCCTGATAATTAACGATGATATTGTTTTCCTGAAGCCTGTCCGCTATCTCGGAACCTTCCCCATGCTCCGCCACCCGGACAACCACCTGATGAGTGTGCGTATACCCATCAGCAGGATCCCCCTCTACTGCAAGGCCGTTATCTGCCAGGTGCTTTGCAAAAGCTCTCGCGTTTGAGAGAACCCTGTTCTGGTATTCATCCTTGAATTCGTTCATCTCCGTAGTTGCAGCAAGAAGACCCAGAAGGGTTGCAAGGTGATGGTTGCTGGTACTGCCCGGGAACGCTCTGCTCGTAATATCCAGCCAGAGTTTCCGAAGCGGTGTCTTTTTTGCCATGTTGCTGACAATCAGACCGCGCTGCGGACCGAAGAATGTTTTGTGAGTGGATCCGGTGACAACATCCGCGCCGTCAGCCAGCGGAGCCTGGAATGCTCCGTAGATGCCAAGAACATGGGCCATGTCGTACATGATAACCGGTCTGTCTTCCCAGTCGGCTACTTCATTCGCGAGCTCTTTGACAGGCTCCGGGTAAAGGAACATGCTCTTACCGAAAATAACAAGCTCCGGGCGGACACGACGGACCATTTCCAGCATTTTCGGTACGTCTATTCTGTAGGGATTGCTTTCCATAACCGGGAAGTTGACGCAGTTTTCCTTACCTGTTTCAGAATCGATATCAACAAAATTGAAAAGTGCTCCGAACGGCTGACTGGATAGATGACCGCCCTTGCCCAGATCATTATTCATAACGGCACGGAGCTTCCTGAATGTACCGTCCGGAGTTGATCTGTTCACGAATTTGGTTACTCCTTCGAATATCACAGCATTTGCCATCTGACCGCTGATTGTTCGCAGTTCAGCTTCCGAACACTGGAAATACTCCTTGATCGCCTCTACGGCTTCTTCCTCAATTTTTCTGATGAAATCGGTTCCATGGTAGAAATAGACGTCTTTGCCTTTCATTCTCTTATGCTCGGCATATCTGCCAGCCGGATCACATATTTCGCAGATCTTAACAAGGGGACTGGGAGTATTTTCAGAGGGAATGAGGTTAACGCACTGTCTCTGTCTCCACAGATTGTTCTCCCTTATTCTTCCGAACAGGTCATCCATTTTCGTTGACAAATCAGCCATAGTACAGCTCCTTATAAGTTTCTTGCCGTTTTTATACTGTTTCCAGCGATCCTCTCATCGTATCCGGTGAGAGTACAATAATGCATGCTCCCCGGTGATTATCCAAATCTCCGGTTATCTCCTCGATCGAAGTTATTATCTCATCCAGAGTATCACCCGGAACAAGTGCCAGAATGGTTCTGGGTTCAGGTTTGGAGCTACCCAGTACATCAAGAAACCCAGCGAAGACAGGTGCTCCGGAGAGGATTTGAGACATTAGGCTTCCTTCGTGCGTTATGGCTCCGGGAAGACCCATTTCCAGAAAGAGTTCGATTATGTCGTTGTAGATTTCCTCCTCCTGAACTACTACGATCAGCAGCTTGTTAAAGGTTCTTTCCTTACTTGAATCGAGGGCAGTTGCCGGCGCAGCGTGATAAAGGAAGGCTTCTCTGAGAGCGTAAGAAGTTGCACTGCTTAGCATCTCGTATCTGGATTTACCGCCGCCAAGTACTCTGCTGGCTGCAGCGAGCAGCCTCAGATGCATTTCTGGTTCATCAGGGGGGCCGACTATAGCGCAGAATATGTGTACGCTTCTATTGTCCATGGCATCAAAACTCACGCCACTGGCTGAAACTCCAAGCGCTAGGACGAATTTCTTCATACCTGCGATCTTGCAGTGGGGAATCGCGATTCCATTCCCGAAGCCGGTGGACCCCATTTTTTCTCTTTCGAGAAGGCCAAGTTCGATTATTCCCGGATCGATTCCGGCAGCGTTCGGAGATGCTGCAAGAAGCCCTGCAAGGCTGCTTAAAACTTCTTCTTTTGTTTTTCCCGCAAGATTGATCGTGCAGGAGTCCAGTGGCAAGTATTTTGAAATATCCATATTTACTCCAGTTTAGCGCCGTGAACGACCGCATATCTTGAAAGCGGCGGTCCGGCAAGTTCATTAACAAGTACAGAGAATAGTACAATATTTATAAGAGTAGTAGTTATGGAGCGATTAAATGCAAAATATGGTATCGTATCAAGGAAGAGTACAAGGCCTATAGCTACTCCGGCCTGCGGAAGCATTGCGATTCCAAGAAATTTCCTGATTAAAGGATCCGAATGGGCTACCGATGTGCCGATACGAGCTCCAGCAATCTTCCCCGCAGCCCTGGCCAGGACGAATATTCCACCCATAAGGAGGATATAAGGTGAAGTAAGGACTGTTATGTTAAGTTGGGTGCCTGCAATAGCAAAGAAGGCTGAATAGAGAATCGGAGAAATGGAATCAAGAGAGTTGATGATTCTGTGGGTTTTCTTTGACAGATTCCCCATGACAGTTCCAGCGGCCAGACTGGCAAAAAGTGTGCTGAGATGTAGACTGTTTGAAACCGCAGAAAGAATGAGTATTAAGCCGAACGATGTAATCAGGATTTCGTTGACTCTTCTCCTTCTTCTCGTCAGAAGATGCAGGAGCCATCCTGCTGCTGCTCCGAGTACAACTGAAGAGAGAATCTCGGTTGCAGCGCGGAAGACCGTATGTATAATGCTGCTACTTGACCCGAGGGAATTACCGGTGATGGCAGTTATCGATGCGAAAAGAAGCAGACAGCCTGCGTCACCAAGAGCCACTTCTCCATAGAGATGGTCAACAAAAGGTCCTTTCGCCTTGAGTTCTCTAATAATTGTGACTGTTGCTGCAGGTGCTGTTGCCGATGCGATGGCTCCAAGAATTGCTGCGAACTCAAACCTCATTCCAGCAATAACCAGACAGGTTGTGACAAGTGTGAAAGTACTGATAATCTGGAACAGAGTAATAACGACTACCGACCCGCTGATAGTCCTGAGTTTCTTCAGGCTGAATTCACTTCCGATCACCATGGCGATAAGGGCCAGGGCGATCTCAGTTATCGAAGCGAGGGTCTGATCAATATCTCCATGAACAAGACCGATGCATGCGGGACCTAGCAGGAGACCCGCAAGTATAAAACCGGTTACGGCTGGAAGCCGCACTTTTTCGGCAAGTCTTCCCATGAAATAGCTTCCCATGAGAAGAATCCCTATACCGAATACTGGATGGCGACTAAAAACTTCGCGCAGTTCAAGCAGGTAACCTGATATATCTGAAAACATCAGACCTCCATAACAGGGCACCAGAATAATCCTGAAAGGAGCTGCAGATGGATATCCAGCTCATCCGGTGGTTCTACTGATACGCCGAAAAATTGGAAACT
>JBDLJP010000106.1:0-7147 GCA_039714295.1 Candidatus Fermentibacterota bacterium | reverse complement strand
TATCTGACGGGGTCAAGTATTTCCAGATCATCGTGATGTGCCGGGTACTCACTTCTTCTTGCCGCTGGCGCGCAGACCCTGCGCGCGGCAGATGTGGGGAAACTGTAGAACGGGTAGTAGAACACCGCCTGACCTGCCCCGGTTTCGACAAAATATACAATGGTGAATTTTATATGATCTTCATCGGACGGAAAAGCGATGCTTCCGCTCCACACGCAGCCCGATGCACCAACCGGTGATAAAGCGAAATAGTTTATTCCAGCCCCGTTACTCCAGAAGTTCACAGCGGCATGATGAGGAGGCTGTTCAAACTCGACAGTTACCGTTACTGAATCGGTGCTGCCGCCCGGCTGGAAATCCCACTCCGAAAGTGTCATTGATATAACTTCCAGCGGAACAGGCGCTTCGGATATCACGGGCAGGAATTCAGCCCGTTCTATGACGGAGCTCCGAAGAATCCCGACCGCCTCATCAAAATCAGCGTTCGTTCCCTGCTTCATTGTGTCAGCGTATACGCTCTCACGTATTTCATAGTAAATGGAGTCGATAACAGACGGGTAATCGTTCTCCATGACAGCCGCTATTTCCAGTATGCGGTCCTCGAACATGGTTCGATTCCCGGTTTCAAGAAATAGAGTTGTCAGCAGGGATGATATCGTAAAGCAGTACATCGATGTGTCTTCAACCCAGCCCGGGTCGTATTGACCTTCCCAGTTGTTGCCGAAAGAAGCGTCCCGGTCCCATGGATAGTATCTCCAGATACCGTCCGGAGTGAAGTGCAGATAGAAGTTCTTTATGATCGCGTCCTCGTCTCTGATAGCCAGGCTTATAGCGGCATTTGAGATAAAATCATCAATGTGGAGAGACAGGGGCAGGCAAAGGTTCACTTTATCCACAAGGCTTCTGAGAAGAGGAAGGTACTCGTCGCTTCCCCGCTCAGCCTCGAAACCTGTTGTGCCAAGGGTATCACAGGGCTGCCAGGCGAATCTGCCGAGATGATCTATAGCCTTGAAGAGAGGGCCGTAACCCAGATTGTTCCTCATATAGAAATATTCGTCAATTCTCTCAACCTGAACATAAACACCGTAATAAATGTTATTTATGTAGAACTCAGCATGTTCCATCCGGGGGACTGGGAGGCCCAGTTTTTCAGATAATAGAAGACCCAGAACATTTCGCATCATGGAGAGGTCTCGGTAATGGGCATCCAGAAGTATGTGTGACGCTGAAAGGAGGGAGGGATCCTGCAGTTCGATCTTCCAGCTCTTCTTCGGGTAGTTGAGGGAAGTTCCGCCTCTGAAGCCTGCGGAGCAGCTGCATGCCCCCATCGGAGTTTCAACGAAAGCGGGGAACTGGAGATCGGTCAGTGAATCGGCGTAAAGACTGTCGAGATGGTCGGGGCTCATGTACAGACGATAGCTGTCCAGAGTGCCCTGGCTGCTAAGAAACATTATCGCACCGAGAACAAACTGCAATATCAAGGCTGGACTTGCCTTTCTAACCTGTTTATTAAGTTATTACCACCATATGCAACTGTTAAGTATAACTCATACAAGTGTTTTTTAATATAGTGGAAAGATCCGATCAGGGTCAGTATGAGTATTCAGAGAGTCACCTGCAGGAATTGTCAGACACTGAAAAAAGGGCTTTGACGATGGGCTTTGATAGTAGACTTAAGGCCTGCTTTTCCCTTATATTACAAGTTCGCAAATTTCTACTATTTCAGAAGAAAGGTTCTGCATGAATCAGAAGAAATATGTCTATTTCTTTGGAGGCGACGAAACAGAGGGTAACCGCACACAGAAGGAGCTTCTGGGCGGCAAGGGCGCCAACCTGGCGGAAATGACCCGAATCGGTCTTCCTGTCCCTCCGGGATTTACATTATCCACAGAGGCGTGTTCCGGCTATTACACGGACGGTCTTGAAGGAGCGTGGCCTGACGGACTTGAAGAACAGGTAAAAGAAAAGCTTGCCCTGCTCGAGTCAATCTCGGAGAAGCAGTTCGGTACCGGTGAAGAGCCCCTTCTGGTTTCTGTCAGGAGCGGCGCGGCTGTTTCCATGCCGGGAATGATGGATACAGTTTTGAACCTCGGTCTCAACGAGAACTCGATCAAATCGCTGATAAGCAAAACCGGTAATCCCAGATTCGTATGGGATGCGTACAGAAGATTCATACAGATGTTCGGTGATGTGGTCATGGGAATTCCTCATCATACTTTCGAGGAAGCACTTGACGGTGTTAAAACAAGCAAAGGCGTGGAACTGGATACCGATCTTTCCACTGACGATCTGAAAGAAGTAGTAGCTGAATTCAAAAAGATATACGACAGTGAGATAGGCAAGCCTTTCCCGGAGAATCCCTGGGATCAGCTGAAGCTGTCGATCGATGCCGTTTTCGGCTCCTGGAACAACGCAAGAGCCATACGTTACAGGCAGATCAACGATATTACAGGACTGATCGGAACGGCTGTGAACGTTCAGACAATGGTTTTCGGTAATATGGGCGACGCTTCGGGCACAGGTGTGTGTTTCACCCGTAACCCTTCAAACGGCGAGAACGTCTTCTACGGCGAGTACCTTATGAACGCTCAGGGAGAGGATGTTGTTGCGGGGATAAGAACCCCGAAACCGATTTCCACTCTCCGTGACGTGAACGAGGAAGCCTACGATGAACTTCTTCGGATCAGAACAATTCTTGAAGAACATTATCTTGATATGCAGGATATAGAGTTCACCATTCAGGAGAAAAAGCTCTATATCCTTCAGACAAGAACAGGTAAACGAACAGTATTCGCAGCGCTTAACATAGCTGTCGATATGGCCAATGAAGGCCTTATAGACAGGAAGACAGCCCTGGGGCGCGTTCCAACCGCCAGTTTCAACCAGCTCTTTGCCCCGGTGCTCGATAAGGCGGGCAAGGGGCTCGCGAAGTATCTGACGACAGGGCTGAGCGCTTCTCCCGGCGGAGCATGCGGAAAAGCTGTTTTTTCCGCCGGCGACGCTGAAGAATGGACCGCAAGAGGTGAAGATGTAATACTGTGCAGAAAGGAAACCAGCCCGGAGGACATAGGCGGCATGTCCGTTTCAAAGGGGATTATCACATCCCGCGGGGGAATGACCTCACATGCTGCTGTTGTAGCCAGAGGCATGGGGCTTCCATGCGTTGCCGGAGCAAGCGATCTCATGGTTGACAGCAGTTCCGCGAAAATGATATGCGGAGATTTCGAGATCACCGAGGGAGACCTGATAGCCCTTGACGGTTTTTCCGGAGAGGTTTTTGCCGGTGAGGTAGCTGTAAAATCATCCGAGATACTCGCAATATCGTCCGGTGAGGGAGACCCTTCCGAATCGGTGCTTTTTCAGAATTATTCGGTACTGATGCAATGGGCGGACGAGTACAGAAGACTGGGCGTGAGAGCTAACGCGGAGACCGTGCGTGATACCAAAACAGCGGTTAACTTCGGAGCGGAGGGTATTGGTCTGTGCAGAACCGAGCATATGTTCTTCGGAGAAGAAAGAATTATTTCTTTCAGGAAGCTCATCCTTGTTGCCGAAGAGGTGAAGGATCTCAGAAATCTTATCGCCTCAGCAGACGGTGATGCTTCTTCACTAAAAAGCAGGCTTGCAGGTCCCCTCGAGGACTACAATGAAGCCCTTGCGGAATTGCTGCCTCTGCAGAGGAGTGATTTCGCGGCTATCTTCAGAGAGCTTGACGGACTTCCATGTACCGTAAGGCTTCTGGACCCTCCGCTGCATGAATTCCTGCCAAAGGATGAAGAGGGGCAGCTTGAGATGGCCAGGGAGATGAACCTGCCGCTCGAGAAAATCAGGAATACTGTCGATAAGCTTCATGAATTCAATCCCATGCTCGGCCACAGAGGGTGCCGGCTGGGGCTGATCTATCCCGAAGTATCAGATATGCAGGTAAGAGCTATCATGGAAGCTGCAATAGAAGTGAAGCAGGATGGCATTGATGTGCTTCCTGAAATAATGATCCCGCTGGTGGGGCATCCTGAAGAGCTGAGAATTTCCCGTGAAAGAGCTCAGATAGTTATCGATGATATCCTGAGAAACAGAGGGTTGGCCGATGATTACATTCAGTACTCCATCGGAACCATGATAGAGATTCCCCGTGCTGCAATGGACGCTGCTAGAATTGCTGAATACGCTGATTTCTTCAGTTTTGGAACCAACGACCTTACGCAGATGTCATGCGGATTTTCAAGAGACGACGCAAGTGTTTTCCTTGAGGATTACGTAGAGATGGGCATTTATGAGGAGGATCCTTTCACTTCAATAGATATTGAAGGTGTGGGACGTTTTGTTGAGATGGGAGTTTCCGGGGGCCGCATAACCAAACCCGACCTTAAAGTCGGAGTCTGCGGAGAGCATGGCGGCGATCCCAAATCAATACGCTTCTTCAATTCGGTTGGTCTGAATTACGTTTCCTGTTCACCGTTCCGGGTTCCCGTAGCAAAACTTGCGGCTGCCCAGTCGGAAATTGAGGCGAATAAGTAACCTTAGCGGTTCTGTCCCGATAGGAGGACAGCCTCCTGGAAATGGTGTTTGAGAGATGCATGGGAATAAAAGTGTAATTATCGCTGACAGTGATACAGGCCTTCTCCAGGTTTTCGTTAAAGTGCTGAAACTGGAAGGGTTCGAGGTTATTCCCTGCACATCCGGCATGGAAGTTATAGCCAGAGCAGCTGCATCTCCTCCTTCTCTTGTAGTCTGCGGATATTTTCTTCCTATGCTTGATGGTTTGAAAACATGCCGATACCTTAAAAGGGAGCCTGCCACTTCGGAGGTTCCCTTTCTTCTTCTCACTCCCGGATTTGATGCTTTTCTTCACAAGAGAGCCGAGTGGGCGGGGGCTGACATTGTCAAGGAGCTTCCTCTCCGACCCGAGGAATTCGTTGAGCTCTGCATGAACCTCGCTGAAGGTGTTCCTTCGAACCTTGACCCTGGAATCTCAAGAAGTACTCCACCGGATAGAGAAACAGTTCTTGAGAAACTCTGCGGTTATCTTGAAAACAGAGTGAACAGACTCGAAGCCACATGGAATCTCACCGAGGAGCTGGGACGGACTATGAGTGTCCGTGAGATCTTCAAAAGAATGGCAACCGGCATTCTCACCGGTCTCAGCTTTGACCGGGTCTGGCTCTCCAGGTACCTGGAAGAGACTGATGAACTGGTTACCGAGGCGGCAAGGGGCAGAAACTTAACAGACATCCCGGATTCCATTCATCTTAGGGATTACGCTGATCTTCCTGTGGGAATAGCCGTCAGTGAACTCGTCCAGGTTCGATCCAGGGATATTGATCTGCCGGATGAGCGGCTCTGGTGGGCAGGATCCAATAACTACATAGACACACCTCTTGTGGCAGCGGGAAGACCGATCGGTCTTATCAGGTGTGACAGGTTTCTCACCGGACGCAAGATCGAAAAGACGGATCTTGAAGCTCTCAGACATTATGCCGCTCATGCTGCGGAGTCAATTCTGAACGCGATGATCCTCGAAAATGTAACCGATGAGCGCGAACAGATGTCGGCTATCATGAACAGTCTTGATTCCGGCATACTGGTGGTTGATAATTCGGGCATTCTTCTTCAGGTGACTTCAAGAGTGGTCAGGATGTTTGGAATGAGTATTGAGAGCCTGAAAGGGAAGCAGATAAGGGATGTGCTCCCTGTTCTTACATCAAGCAATGATAACGCATTTCTCAAGGCTCTGAACGAAGAAAAACCCGTTCTGAACAGACAGGTGCATATCAGCCGGCCCGGTACGGATGATATGGTTCTGAATGTCAGTTATCTTCCCTTTCAGAGAGCCGGACACTTCGCGGGAATCGTTATCATGTCTAACGATGTAACCGAGAGTTATGCACTGAGGGAGAATCTGAGAAAGAAGAATGAGGAACTGGAAACCATCTCTGTAATCGGCAGAGAACTGAACTCGACTCAGGACCTGGACAGAATATGCAAAGAAGTCGTCAAGGCGCTCCGGAGGTTCTTTCCATCTGAGGCGGTTGCAGTTCTGCTGACCGACGGAAACAGGGAAAACCTGATTCCCGATTCAGTTAAAGTCGCGGCTACAGCTGGTTACGATCGCGAAACCGATCCGGAGGGTTTTATTATCAAGATCAGTAAACCTGACATAACAGTGGGCATGAGAACCCACTCCAGCCTTCCCCGGGGAATTGTGGGCAGTACTATCCACGACAGAAAGCCTATCAACGTTAAACAGGTAAGAGAAGACATAAGATATATTGAAAACCTGGCAGGTGTAAGAAGTGAGCTTGTTGTGCCGATGATCGTTCAGGAGAGGGTTGTGGGGGCTATTGATATACAAAGCCAGGTTCCGGGCAGATTCTCTTCCGAATCGGAAAAAACTGTCGTTGCCCTCGCGAATCATGCAGCTACAGCAGTTGAGAATGCAATGCTTCATTCAAGGATACTCAGTCTGGCTCGAAAGGATAAACTGACCGGGCTTGGTAATCTGCGCTTCTTCGAAGAAAAGCTTGAAGAGGAGTTCGTGAGAACGGACAGGTCGAATTTTCCATTCTCTCTTATCATGATGGATATAGATGATTTCAAGAACTACAATGATTCCTGGGGTCATCCCATGGGAAATACTCTGCTGAAGACCGTTGTGAAGGCTATGAGCAGTGCTGTCAGGGAAGTGGATGTTCTCATAAGGTACGGTGGAGAGGAATTCGTCTGTATCCTTCCATTCACAGGAGAACAGGAAGCCGCCGAGATAGCAGAACGGATACGGAAAAAAGTTGTTGAATCATCGTATGTGATCCCTCATTCGGAACAGCAGCCTCTCGGGAAAGTCAGCATCAGTCTGGGTGTATCCACCTATCTTACGGATGTAGGCGATCGGAGCCTGTTGCTTAAATACGCCGATCAGAGAATGTACATGGCCAAACGGGCAGGGAAGGACAAGGTGATGGCTCCCGCTCTCGGAAACTGCAGATTCGCCGGCTGAGCCAGCGTGTAACATTAAGGCTCAGTAGCAAGTAGTAAACAGAACATATAGATGGGGAGCTGCTTGTCTACTGCAGCCACTTGTTCGCTCACTATTTACTGTCCTTGGTGTATCTTTCCAGATCCCTGTAGTAGTTTTCATGAGGTCCAATCA